>JAUNBT010000296.1:0-1862 GCA_030526985.1 Lachnospiraceae bacterium
CTTGCATGATAACCCGCAGATTGCGGGCAATCCCCTTTCCCGCTTCATGCAGAAGTGTCGTTCGTCACTCTATTTGATACTGATATCTTCAAATTAACTGATGCTATATCTAGTCATAATACTTACATTAGTCACTGTAGTTAATGCTCCTTATTCATAATAAATAATGTATTATTATAAGTGCAATGTATAATTCCCCTCGAAATTCGAGGGGGATTATCTTAAGCCAATTCCATATCATTTACTGCAGCCATAATGATATCAGAATCTATATATTCAGCATTTTTACTTGCACCTATCATTAAGGCAGCATTGCAGATTTTGTTTATTATTCTTGGTATCCCGTTTGAGGCATTGGCTATTGCTTCATATGCATTTGGATTAAATACTTCCATAGTGCATTTCGCTCCAGCAAGCTTTGATTTTATATAAGCTGAAGTTTCTTCCTTTGTCAGGGACTCCAGATTGAAATTCATGGTTATTCGCTGTCTCAATGGTTCGTTTGCAGAAAGTCTTAGAGTATTATTAAGCTGTGGAAGCCCTACGAGAATTACAACAGCCCTGTCCCTTGAATCCATTTCGAAGTTAAACAGCATTTTTAAATCATTTAATACAGCGTTGTTTATGTAGTTAGCTTCATCAATGATTATTACAGGTGTAATACGCTTTTCCAGCGCCTGTCTTGTGATTTCTGCCTGTATGTTTCTGAAGTTATCATTCTTCTTATGGACAGCCATAAGACCAAGCTCACTAGCCAGATGCTTGTAAAATTCACTTACAGTCAGTGTTGAAAGTGAAGTATAAGTGACTTTGTACAGTGAACTGTTAAGATTTTTGATATAGTTTCTGACAGCGGTAGTCTTTCCGCGTCCGGGGCCTCCGGTTATTATTCCGAAGCCTTTGTTCCTAAGAAGATAATCCAGGCGGACTTTAAGCTCCCTGTAGTCGTCCGTTTCCATAATTATGTCATGTGAATTTTTTATAAATGGGTTAAAATCCATACCATACTGTGCAATGTAATCTCTCATTAAATTTCGCCTCCTGTAAGTCTTACTTTTACTCTTTTTATGTGTGAATTATCATGTTTATTAAGAAGTTTTATGGGTGTCAGTTCACCAGTTGTTCTGTTAACTACATATACATTTTCAAAGTCAGTGTCGTAACGCAGGATGATTTTCTGTTTTGCATAAATGTATGGAACTTCGTATTCTGTTTCATTAAGGATTACGACGTTATCAGCTGAAACCCTGCGTTCATACTCAAGTAAAAATGATGTTTCAATCTGTTCCTGAGTAAGCCTTTTTATAAGACTTCCTTCTTCAAAAAATCGGTCCTGTGGTGTCTTACCATTTAAAGATGAATGAACAGATTTGTTGTAAGTATTAACAAATGCATAAAGTGAGTCTGCAAGTTCACTGAGTGAATTAAAATCTTTCATGTTAAGCTGAGACATCCATTTATCCTTCATGGTGCGGAACCAACGTTCAATTTTTGCTTTCCCGGTTGGAGTATACGGCTGGTTATAATGAATAACAGAGCCAATCCTTGCAGCTAACAGGTCAATCTGTTTGTTTTTATAAGTAGCACCATTATCAAAATTTAGTACTTTAGGCCTGCCAAAACGTGTGACTGCCGTTTTCATAACTGACATAAGATTTATATAGTTATCATTAAAAAATATATTTATTCCCACAATCATACGGGAAGCATCATCAATAAGTGCTATGACATAAGTACGTTTCTTTTTACCGTCAACATGCAGATATGGTCCGACACTGGAGTCCCCACACCATACTTCATTGATATGCTCTCTTTCATAGCGGCGCATATCTTTATTGACAGTTATTTTTTCTTCTGATTTA
>JAUNBT010000296.1:1962-3512 GCA_030526985.1 Lachnospiraceae bacterium
TTTAATCAGGTTAACAAATCTTGTAATCGTTGAAAGTGATACGTCACCCGGTCTTATGGTACCGTTATCAATAAGCTTTTGATGGATTAGTGTAGCCGGAATTCGTGGGTATTCTTTTTTCAGAAAACGTATCTGCTCTGTTATATCTGCATCAAGTTTTCTGGGTTTTCCAGTATCAGTTCTACGCTTTGGAAGAAGAGCATCAAAGCCATCCTTCTGATATGCATAGAACCATCGTTCTATGGTGGAAGCAGCTATCCTTGTATCTTCACCTCTTGGATTTGTGTATACCTTTTTTGCAGCATCACGAAAGAACCCTTTAAGGGAAAGTGTATCATCAAAGGTTCCGGTAACTGCCGGAGAGATGATTCCGTATCTGAAAAGGGCAATATTTTTTTCTCTGCTCATCATTCATTGTTTAAAATCCTCCTTAAAATCTGTATTTAAAAACAGTATAAATAAGGAATGAATATAAGATAAGTCAGGTTATGTGGGTTGGTATAAATAAAATATTTTGAGTGCATTTAATCTGCATAAACTGGCGGTCAAAATATCTGAAACATGAGATTACAATTTCGTTGATGTCCTGTTTTATGTTCAGTCCAAAAGCTTTAAATCTTTGCTGCCAGTATTTTTTGTAATTACGTCTGATGTATGCAGTATTGCTCTCGTCTATCAGAGGGTTATCATTCATCAGGCCTTCGTCTGTAATCCCATCTTCATAATTACAGATGACAGAAATGTGATCTTCTAATAAAATCTGAGAGTAAGGAACAACAAAAGAAGGCAGGACAGCGTGTGTTTTTCCACAAATAGAACATTTAACACGAAGTATTGAAAGTTCAACGATTAAGCCACCGGAAAGCTTAAGTTTACGGTTGTAATAACCATGTTTGGTAAGAGAACTTTTGTGTCCACAGGTACAGATAATCTGATGGAAAGAGATGGAATTTATAATATTTTCATAAGAAATTTGATTTATGGTATTGATTTTATTTACATTTACAGTTATCATATCTATGTTATGTGAGCTTATTAATTAAGCCGCATTTATGTGTGAAGACAGAAATCAAACTTTGGTCGGGGAGATTTCTGTCTTTTGTTTTATGGTTACTGATAGAAATGATAACACAAAAAGGATAGGTATTAAATAATCTGATTAAAATTTAGTCAGATGAATAATGCCTGTCCTTTAATTATTTTGAATAAATATGATTGCGGAAGATGAAGATAAAATGCTGTTCTATATTAGATGAACCGACTACTGGTCTTGATCCACAGACGAGAAAGGAAGTATGGAATGTAGTTGATAATCTGAGAAAGGCTGATGGCATGACAGTTTTTCTAACTACACATTATATGGAAGAGGCTGCTGATGCAGATTATGTAATAATTATAGACAGTGGTAAAATAGCAGCACAGGGAACACCATTGTCATTAAAAAATGAATATACAGCAGATTATATCACACTTTACAATACAGATGAGGAAAGCGTAAGGAAACTTGGTTATAAGATAGTAAAGATTCGTGATGCAGTAAGAATTGCAGT
>JAUNBT010000297.1 GCA_030526985.1 Lachnospiraceae bacterium
TTTCCTAATGCTTGACGCAATTTTCAAAGAGTGTTAACATATTATATAGTATGTCTAAAAAAGAAAGGATTGATCATAATATGTCAGGACATTCTAAATTCGCTAATATTAAACATAAAAAAGAAAAGAATGATGCCAAAAAAGGAAAGATTTTTACTGTAATCGGAAGAGAAATCGCCGTTGCAGTTAAGGAAGGCGGCGCAGATCCGGCCAACAACTCCCGTCTTCGTGATGTTATCGCAAAAGCAAAGGCCAACAACATGCCAAATGATACCATCGACAGAGGAATTAAGAAAGCTGCCGGTGACGCAAACTCTGTAAACTATGAGTTCATTACCTACGAAGGCTATGGTCCAAGTGGAATTGCAATTATCGTCGATACTCTGACAGATAATAAGAACCGTACTGCTGCCAACGTTCGCAGTGCATTTACAAAGGGCAATGGAAATATGGGAACCAGCGGTTGTGTATCTTACATGTTCGATAAGAAAGGACAGATTATTATCGACAAGGAAGAATGTGAGATGGATGCGGATGATCTTATGATGATCTGCTTAGACGCAGGTGCAGAAGATTTCTCTGAGGAAGAAGACAGCTTCGAAGTTTTGACAGATCCAGCTGATTTTTCTGCTGTCAGAGAAGCTTTAGAAGGAGAAGGTATCGCTATGATTTCTGCTGAAGTTACGATGATTCCTCAAAATTATGTTACTCTTTCTGATGAGGATGCAATCAAGAATCTGCAAAAAACGTTAGATCTTCTCGATGATGACGATGATGTACAGAATGTATATCACAACTGGGATGAATAAGTTAGAGGTGTAAAAAATATGGATTTTACATTTTCAGATAAACTGAATTATTTTTCCGTGGGAATTTTCAGTCAGCTTTTAGAAAAGCAGAAGGAACTGGCAAAGACAGGAAGAAAGATTTATAATCTCTCCGTCGGAACACCAGATTTTAAGCCGTCTGCCCATGTCATGGAAGCTGTGGCGAATGCCTGCAAAGACCCGGATAATTACAAATATGCTTTAGAGGATATGCCTGAACTTTTGGATGCGGTAATCACACGATACAAGAAGCGTTACGGCGTCTCCTTAGAGCGGGACGAAGTCATGTCCATCTACGGTTCTCAGGAGGGAATGGCACATATCTGCCTGCCGCTGATTAATCCAGGGGATATTGTACTGGTTCCAAATCCGGGATACCCGATTTTTAGCGTAGGTCCCTTCCTGTGTGATGCTGATTTAAAAGAATATCCTCTTTTAGAGGAGAATGATTTTCTCCCAGACCTTACAAAGATTCCGGAAGAGTTAGCAGACAAAGCGAAGGTTATGGTTGTTTCCTATCCGGCAAATCCGGTCTGTAAGACGGCTCCGGACCGTTTTTATGAAGAATTAATTGCATTTGCAAAGAAACACAATATCCTGATTATTCATGATAATGCTTATTCAGACATTATTTATGATGGACGGGTTGGAAAGTCCTTTCTTGCATTTGAAGGGGCAAAGGAAGTTGGCATAGAGTTTTATTCTCTTTCCAAATCCTTTAATTATACTGGAGCAAGGGTTTCCTTTGTAACGGGAAATAAAGATGTCATTACGAACTTTAAGAAAGTCCGCTCCCAGATTGACTATGGTCTTTTTAAACCGGTTCAGATTGGCGCAATTGCCGCTCTCACCGGTCCGGACGATGATGTCACCGCCCAGTGCTCAGAATATGAGAAGCGCCGGGATACATTGTGTCAGGGACTTCGGGATATCGGTTGGAATGTGCCGGACAGCGAAGGTACGATGTTTACCTGGGCTCCATTGCCTAAAGGATACACGAATTCAGAAGAATTTGTGATTGAGTTGATGGAAAAATCTGGCGTCATCGTCGTTCCCGGAAGCAGCTTCGGTTCTCTTGGTGAAGGATATGTGCGAATGGCACTGGTACTTCCGCCGGAAGAATTAAAACAGGCGGTACAGGCAATTGCCAAGAGTGGAATTATAAAGTAAAAAATAATACAAAGACAGTGAAATGCATAGACAGATAAATACATAAAAAAATGATGTCCGACCCGGATTTATACGGATCGGACATCATTTTTTTATATTTTATAACTAAGCTTCTCTATTCTTTTCGTCTGATTCAATCTTCGTAATCTTCACCTGTCGAAACACATGGTCAAAGATGTCAATTGCCTTAAATTCATAACCTTCATAGATAATGGTAAGTTCTTCATTATCCACCGGAAGCCGGCCGGCCTGATTGACCAGAAAACCATTCAGCGTCTCGATGTCCTCATCCGGAAACTCAATTCCTAACGTCTCTTCTAATTCATCTAACCGGGTCATTCCCTGTACCAGATAGGTTCCCTCAGTACTCAGATTAATAATCTCATGCTCTTCCACATCATACTCATCCATTATTTTTCCAACAATAATCTCTAAAATATCTTCCATACAGACGAGACCTTCCGTCTGCCCATATTCATCAATCACAATCGCCATATGTATCTTCTCCGACTGCATCTCTTTGAATAAGTCGCTGACTTCTTTCGTCTCATGAACATAGAAGGGATCACTTGAAATCTGTCTTAAACTGGTATCTTTCACACTGTCTTTTTCAAAATAGGCTTTCATCACATCTTTGATATGAACTACACCGACGATGTTATCGATATCCTCCTCATAGACCGGAAATCGGGAATAGACCTGATCTAACATAAAATGGATTGCCTCGTCGATTGGAGTCTCCACGTCTATTCCGACTATTTTCTTTCGAAAACGCATGATATCTCTGGCTTCTTTGTCTCCAAATTCAAATATATTGGATATCATTAAAGCCTCATCTGCCATAATGGCACCCTGTTTGTGACCTTCATCGATAATACTTAGGATTTCTTCTTCGTATTCGTTTTCCTCTTCTTCGTCCTCATCCTTTCTTCCGGATTTGGACTCCTTTGTTTTTTGATCCTTATTCTTCAATTCTTTTTCTATCTGCAGCAGATGTCCACCTTTTTTTTCTTTTCTCCAAAGAATGGCAAAATAAACTGCTGCCGCTGCTAAAATTATTATGACTGCGAGTAGTATCCATAGTATGGATAAGCTCCCGTCTCCTTCCATCACTTTCTCTCCTTTTGTTATACCGGATTTCCCAAAGCTATGTATCCAGACTAAAACTAACCTTCAAGGCCTGATCTACTTTTCTTAAGACCTGTTCATCCAGATGACATACCTTCTCTTTCAATCTTCGTTTATCAATTGTGCGAACCTGTTCTAATAATATCACAGAATCTCTTGAAATGCTATAGTCCATTGCACTAAGTTCCACATGAGTCGGTAATTTTGCTTTGTTCATCTTACTTGTAATGGCTGCGCAGATTACGGTCGGACTGTGTTTATTTCCTGCATCATTTTGGATAATCAATACAGGTCTTACCCCGCCCTGTTCCGAACCGACTACCGGCCTTAAATCTGCATAATAAATATCGCCTCGTTTTATAATCACTTTCTTCACACTCC
>JAUNBT010000298.1 GCA_030526985.1 Lachnospiraceae bacterium
ACGCGCGACCTTGCCAAGGTCGAGACCGCGGGTTCGAGCCCCGTCTATCGCTTTTTTATTTTTTGAAGAAAAAGAGTCTCTGGTGAATTGCGCTGGGGACTTTTTTTGTATGATAGGAAAGCTCTTCGAACTTCCCTATCATACAAAAAAGCCCTCCGGGCAGGATCGCACTGCGGCGGAGTGGAAAATGTCGCTTATGCGACCCGCCGCAGGCGGAGAATCCCGCGAAGCGGGATTCTTTATTATGATAAGTGTATATGACGGTAAGCAGGATGAGGTGAGGTTAGTTTGAATATATCAGAATTTGCAAAATTGGCAGGAGTGTCAAAATCTGCTGTGAGCAGATATTTTAATAAAGGGTATTTGAGCGAGGAAAAGACAATTCAAATCGAGAAAGCACTGAAAAAATATGAATATCAGCCCAGTCTGTCGGCCCAGACAGTGCGCACGAAAACGACAAAACTAGTAGGGGTGATTTTGCCGAAGCTATCTAGTGAGAGCTGTTCGAGGGTGACAGAGGGAATCGGACAGGTACTCGGAGAAGAGGGATATGAGATTTTGCTTGTGAATACGGCAAATGATTATCACAAAGAAGTCAAGTATTTAGAGCTGTTTCGTCAAAACCGCGTGGACGGTGTCATTTTCCTCGCAAGTATTTTCACGGAAAACCATCGGCGAGTGCTTCGAAAGATGCATATTCCGGTGGTTATCGTGGGACAGCTTTATAAAGGCTTTTCCTGTATCTGTCATGATGATTTTGGTGCAGCTTATTCTATGACAAAGCTGATGCTTGATAAAGGCAGAAAAAGGCCGGCTTTTCTCGGCGTGACTATGGACGATGAGGCTGTAGGAAAAGAACGATATCGCGGATATATGGAGGCTCTTGCAGAAAAGAATATTTTAGCAGAGGATCATCAAAAAATTTCAGTCGGGTTTCAAATGGACGATGGGTATCAGGGAACAAAATATCTGTTTTCACAAAAAGAAAAACCGGACTGCCTTTTTTGTGCAACCGATACCATAGCTTTGGGCGCCATGCAGTATTTAAATGAACAGGGATTTTCCATTCCTTCCGATGTTATGATGGCAGCAGTGGGAGATTCGAAAGTGGGAAAAATTACGGCAGTGCCCTTGACCTCTGCCCATTTACATTATAAAACATCTGGCATTGAGGCGGCCAGAATGCTGTTGGCGGCAATCCGCCGTCCAGATGAAATTCCGAGAGTGCTCAGGTTAGATTATACAGTTGTAGAGCGGGCTTCTACGAAAGGCGGAGAAGAAAAAATACAGGAGTAGACATCAGTGGGATATGAAACTGTGTGAAACCAATGAAATTGTCTTTTGATTTTTAGAATTTGTATCAATAGACAGGACTTCCGAAATGATGTAATATGATATCAAGATATGAAATCGGTATCATATATTATATGAAACGTTAAGGAGGAAGAATTATGGATTACAAAAAAACGGCAAAAGAGATTTTAGATGCCATTGGCGGCAAATCAAATCTTGTCAGTGCAGCACATTGTGCCACAAGACTGCGTCTGGTCATTGCAGATAACAACAAAGTACAAAAAGCAGTTCTGGAAGAAGTGGACGGTGTCAAGGGTGTATTTGAGGCAGCTGGACAGCTTCAGATTATTATTGGTACCGGAACTGTCAATAAGGTCTATGACGAATTTGTATCTGCAGCAGGTGTAGCCGCTGCAACGAAAGAAGATGTAAAACGGGCAGCAGCATCGAAAGCACCATGGTATAAACAGGCGATTAAAACATTGGGAGATATTTTTGTTCCGATTATTCCGGCTATCGTGGCAACTGGTTTGCTAAACGGCTTGCTCGGAGGACTTGCAAAGGTCTGGCCGGGTATGACAGAGACATATATATACAGCCTTTTAGATATTTTTTCAAACACAGCATTGACATTTTTGCCGATTTTGATTGCAATCAGTGCAGCTAAAATATTTGGCGGCAATATTTTTCTTGGTGCAGTCATCGGTATGATTATGATACATCCCAATCTGATCAATGCATGGACTGTTGCCAGTGGTGCTAAGACTAGTACACTTTGGTCCTGGTTTGGCCTCTGGGATATTCAAAACACAGGTTATCAAGGACATGTAATTCCGGTTATCTTAGCAGTGTGGCTCATGTGTACCATTGAAAAACGGCTGCATAAAAAAGTACCGGAAATGTTAGATTTATTTGTGACACCGTTGGTTTCTGTATTGGTAACTGGATTTTTGACAATGACCTTAATTGGACCGATTTTTTCCCAGATTGAAACATGGGTACTTGCCGGAGCGCAGGCTTTAATTTCTATTCCATTTGGTCTTGGCGCATGTATTATGGGTGCCGTTTATGCTCCGACAGTTGTGGCAGGTGTGCATCATATGTACAATGCCATTGAGATGATGATGATTGCAGATAATGGTATGAATATCTGGATGCCGATTGCGACAGCAGCAAATGTTGCGCAGGGTGCCGCTGCTCTGGCTGTGGCATTAAAAACAAAAAACAAAAAGACAAAAGCAATGGCCTTACCGGCTTCCCTGTCCGCTTTTATGGGTATTACGGAACCGGCAATCTTTGGTGTAAATATTCGTTTTATGAGACCATTTATAGCCGGTATGGTCGGTGGCGCATGTGGTGCCATGGTAGCTTCTCTTATGAATGTATATGCTACTGCGAATGGTGTCACCGGTATTTTTGGTTTCTTGATTACAACAGACTGTTTCTTTGGATATTTGCTAACTTTCGTGGTAGCGGCTGCAGTAGCCTTTGCAGTATCCTGGATTTTGGGAATTAAGGAAGAAGAACCGACCACAAAGAACGAAAGAGATAAGGATGACAAAAATGAATCTGATACCTTAGTGATTTCCTCTCCTTTATCCGGAGAAGCAAAACCTCTGTCTGAAGTGCCGGATGATACTTTCGCTCAGGATATACTGGGGAAAGGTGCGGCAATCGAATCCGATGATGGAATCGTGGTTGCTCCGGAAGATGGAATTGTTACAAGTATTTTTGATACAAAACATGCAATTGGTTTAAGCCTTGACAATGGTATTGAACTGTTGATTCATATCGGTATTGATACCGTAGAATTGAATGGAGAAGGATACGAAGCCTATGTGAAGTCTGGTGAGAGAGTATCCAAAGGTCAAAAATTGATTACATTTGATAAAGAACTGATTACAAAAAAAGGATATGCCACAATAACACCTGTGATTGTTGCAAATACAGATGATTACAAGGATGTCATTTTGAAAAATCAGGGAAATGTGAAGGCTCTTGATTATTTACTTGAAGTAAGAAAGGATGTATAGACAGTGAAAGAGAAATGGAGGCAGTGTCTTCATCTGGAACCTCCTAAGGGATGGCTCAATGACCCGAATGGTTTAAGCTGGTTTCAGGGAAACTATCATGTTTATTTTCAATATAATCCTGAGAATGCCGATGGCAGTGGGAACAGGAGGG
>JAUNBT010000299.1 GCA_030526985.1 Lachnospiraceae bacterium
TTTCTATTCTGCCTCCTTACACACTTTGTTTCTGATAAATTTTCATCATGAGTCCCATACAGGCAAGTGCTTCTGCCAACAAGATTGCAACTACTGTCTGGGTAGATACGAAATACGGACTGAACCTCTGATAAAAATCAATCATCTGATTTCCTGCTCCCTCCAGCGAATGGAACTGATAAAGCCATCTAAATATCATAGAAACCGGAAGAAATGTTGCAACGTTTAAGCCCAATGGCACCATAAGAAATGCATCGCTGATATGCAGGATGTATCCCAGCACCGTATAAGTAAATGCAATAATAACCGAAATGATATAAGACTTATTGAACCAGATGACCAGCAGTATGCATGGCATTGCTGCCGCCCAAAGCAGAATTCCAGTGCCAATAGTAAGTAATAATTGCAGACCCCAGTGTTCTAATGACACACCTTTTGCAACAGCCAGCACAGCAGTGATACCAAAGCCGGCAAGTTCATACGCCACACCAAAAAGTAATAGTACAAAAAGTTTTGCAAAGACGATTCTGCTTTTTGATACTGGAACGCACATCAAATTCTTTAGTGTATCATTGTCCTGCTCTTCGAAAAACAAATGCGCCGCTATTACAACAGTGAAAGGAATTAAAATCAAAAAACCATTTTCTTCTCTGACCACAGACATCATATCATCCAAATCACAGTCAGATAGAATCATGGAATAGAGAAGCGGCATGATAAAGGATGTGAAATATGCAATCTGGAACAACCTTTTCCTCTTCCATTTACAAAACTCACAGATGATTACATCAAGCAATCCCCTCACCTCCGGTCACTCGTTTAAAATAGTCTTCCAAACTATCCTCACACGTATGGACTTCTGATATTTCCAATCCATGTTCAAAAAAAGTACGTGTGATTTCTGTCACAGGTATTGCTAAATTGTATAGACGCAAACTATAGTCGTCTTCTACTGTAAATTCTTTTGATTGAAACTTGCGTTCCATAATGTATGCTGCTTTGGCGGTGTCTGAAACTAAGAAGTGAATATACTTGCTGTTTTTTTCCTCTAATTTTGCAAGACTGCCTTCTTCTAACAGCACTCCGTGATCTATAATTCCAATATCATCCGCTAAAAGTGCCATCTCTGAAAGTATATGACTGGAAATCAAAATTGTTTTTCCTCTTTCTGTACAGAGATTACGGATAAACCCTCGCACTTCAGCGATACCGATTGGATCAAGTCCATTGATTGGCTCATCCAAGATCAAAAGTTCCGGGTCGTGCATGATTGCAAGCGCAATGGCCAGACGCTGTTTCATTCCAAGGGAATACTGCGAGAACAATTTCTTATCGTTATAAGGCAATCCCACAACTTCTAAAGAATCCTTTACTGCATTTCGGTATGGAATCCCCCGCAGTCTTGCAAAGATTTTCAAATTTTCTGTCGCCGTAAGATTGGGATAAAACCCAGGTGATTCTATCAATGAACCAATGCGAGGTAATATTTTCTTTTCATATCCTTTTAAGTTTTGCCCAAAGATCTTTATCTCTCCTGCACTGGGAGTTGTAAGCCCAAGCAACATTTTCATAGTTGTTGTTTTTCCTGCCCCATTTCTTCCCAGCAACCCATAGATTCGACCTTTTTCAACGTGAATGTTCAGACTGGATACACTTTTTTGTGTTCCATACTGTTTTGTGAGATTTTTCGTCTCAATTAAATAGCTGCTCATATTTTTAGCCCTCCTTCTGTTCGTTAGATTCATCCTATCACTGCAACCTTGCACAAACCTTGCATATGCCTTGTATGAACCTTGCATTTTAATTCTGCCTCGCCATTAATTGCTGCGAGCGCTCTGCAATCCGCCGGAGGCTTTATCTTCTTTCAAGATAAAAACACCCCATGTATCTGAACTACATGAGGCTACTTTCATCATGATGCAATTGGCAACTCTAGTATAAACTTCGTATATTGATTCACTTCACTCTTAACGTAAATTTCCCCACCCAGGTGATCCACCATCTGACTGACAATAGACAATCCCAGACCACTGCCTTTTTCAGATCGTCCTTTATCGCATTTATAAAGTCTGCTGAAAATGTGAGTAATATCTTCTTTGTTAATACCAATTCCATTGTCATAAATACTTAATTTCATTTTTTCCAGTTCCGCTTCCATCAGGATGGTTATGCTGCTAGCCTTGCTGTGTGTCACCACGTTTTGTATGAGGTTGTTTATAATCCGGGTATAGCCATCCACATCCAGATTGACCATAATACGTTTTTCTGGTATTTGAATATCAAAATCCATATCTCTTTCCCGAAATATTGGAATCCAGTCTTTCAATATATTTCTTGTCTCTTCTGCTGCTTCGATTTTTTGAATCGAAAGTGAAAATTCATCGGAATTCAAGCGAAACCAATCAAATAATGAATCAATATAGTGCTTCAAATCATAGGCTCTACGTCTTGCAGTTTCAATATATTCCTCTTGTTCTTCTCCGAACACCATTTTACTGTGTACCGCATCCAAATACCCAATCAATGTGGTGAGCGGAGTTCGCACATCATGGGAGAGACTTGTTAAAAGCTGTTTATTCGCCTCGTCCTCCTGCCTTAACACAACCAGTTGTTCCTCATAGTTATGCACAATTTCATTCATTTGATATCCAAGCGGTGCTAAAACATCCTGTTCTTTCAGCAGAATCTTCCTATTTCCATTTCCACTTTGAATATCGCCTAATATTTCTTCTATCTCTGACAGTTTGGATTTGATTCTGTGGAATCGTAAAGTGAACCATCCTATTACAGTACCGAATAAAATAACACCTATACTTAAAAGGAAGATTACATAGTTCTCATTCATTTCTACACCTCTGTATTGAATTGATATCCAATTCCTTTTACGGTCTGTACAAAAACCGGATTGGCAGGATCACGTTCTATCTTTTTTCTAAGGCGACTGATAACTGCCATAATATTACTGTCGTCATATACATATGGTTCACCCCATACTGCCTCATAAATCTGCTGTTTTGTAACAATTTTCCCTTGGTTTCTTGCGCAGAACAGCAACACATCAAATTCTTTTGGAGGTAACAGCAAGCGTCCCTTTTCTGTTGTTACTGTATGTTGATCACAATCGATTGTCAGACCCTGATAGGTAAGGTGATTTGATTCTTCCAAAGAATTAAACCTCGTATATCGTCGGATCAATGATAAGACTCGTGCAATAAATTCCGGCATTTCAAAAGGTTTTGTCAAATAATCATCTGCACCTGCTCTTAATCCTTGAACTTTGCTGATGCTGTCACTCTTTGCCGTCAGCATCAAAATTGGAACATGACTGTTTTTTCGTATTCGTCTCATGGTTTCAAAGCCATCCATTCCGGGCATCATCACATCCAGGACAATCAGTTGATACTCTACACTTTCCAACACAGTT
>JAUNBT010000300.1 GCA_030526985.1 Lachnospiraceae bacterium
CACCCTTGGTCTTGGCTGTATCCTTCCCACTACTAGGGCGGATTAGGGACTTTCACCCATTAGCAACGTGCGCCGCCAGGCGCACAAAAAAGAAAGCGCAAATCCTGATCCGGATTTACGCTTTCGCCACTCAATCGTATTTATTTTATCAAATAAAAAATTTATTTGTCAAGAATTAATTTTTCTCTTACATAAAGGAATATACTAGTATTTTGGGAATATTATTTCTTTATTCTAATAATTCAGATTTACGACCATAACTCGTAATCATAACAGCCTTCTGTGCTCTCGTCATTGCCACATAAAATAAACATTTCTCAGCGGTAATAGATTCCTGTTCTGAGATATTATCTGTATGGTCTATTGCGGACATTAACGGAACAATACGATTATTTGTAGCAACTATAAAGACATACTTAAATTCCAGTCCTTTTACACGATGCATTGTTGCCATCCGCAAACCTTCAATTCCACGATCATCGAATTTACTTTTTCTTATCTCAAAAGAACGAATTCCATTTTTAGTGAAGTTTACGATGTAATCTTCCAACAGCTTATGTGTTCTGGCAACTACACATATATCATTTAAAGAAACCCCATTTACATTAAGTCTCTTTATTTCATCAAGGATATACTCAAATTCTGTGGCAGCATCCTCAAACGACTTTACAATAGGAACCTGTCCATGCATCAGTGATTGACACTTGTCACCTAAATCAACATCCACATCCATACCATCAAAAGAAATACCATTTAGTATCGCAAAAGCTGCTTTCCTGATTTCTTCTGTTGTTCGATAGTTGATCTTCAGAATAGAACTACGTCCCCTGATATTTATTCCGCATTTTGATAATATCGCTTTATTTTTATATATACGCTGATGGGCATCGCCAACAATAAACAGATCATTTGCATGTTCCTCTCCTGCCATGGTACGAAGTAGGCGGTAGGCATTGGCACTCAAATCCTGTCCTTCGTCTACGATAATATGTTTATACATCGGCTCTTGTCCGGCTTTTGACAACAACATTCTGCACTCACACATAGCCATATTCACATCACGAACTTGACGTTCCTTCATCAGCTTTTGATATGCTTCAACAACTCTCCATACCTGTATTCTTTTTTTACGATCCAGCCTTGTTCCTCTCCCTGTTCTGACCGCTTTTACATACAACGATAAGGAAAATGCCTCTTGGGCAACAATAACTCTATTCCATTCATCTTCATAGAAGGCCGCAGAAAACCCTAACTCCTCTCCTGCATTTGCCATTGCATCTTCCCATAAATCGCTTACCTGACTATCGTAAATGATTTCAATATGATAGCCCTGCTCACGAAGAAAAGTTGCTATCCATGAATCAAGATTTACAATGTCAATTTTCCTCATTTCTTCAACGGAGCATATTTTACGGAGATTTTCTTTAATATCTCCCGCAAGATTAACAGTATATGTCGTAAGCAGAATCTTTTCTTTATCCCGACAGCGTCCTGCCAACATTTTTGCTCTGTGCATGGCAACTACAGTTTTCCCAGTTCCCGCACCACCAAGTACCCTGGCTGCACCGGAATAGTTTTTCTTTACTATCTTCCTTTGTGTTGGATGAAGAAATACACGCCATTTTTCTAATGGTTCAGCCATAATAAGCCGGAGTTCATCTTCTCCCTCTACAACAACAAAAGACTTCATGCTCTCCGGTCGTTCCAATGCCTGTGCTAAATCGTCTGTCACTTCACGATCTTCTTCAGATTCAATTAACTCCATCACTTCATCTAAAGAGAAGCCTTCGGCAATCCAGGACAGATTTTCAAAGGCATCTGATGGAAAACTGCCTTTTCTTTTGTAAAACTCATCCGCCGTCTGAATTGTACGAATATAAGCAATCTGTACTTCTGGAAGTCCAAGTGCTAACAAATCCTGATCACTTAAAGACGAAAACAGCATTTGGTTGGCGGGAACTACTACAGTTTCAACTACTTCCTGAATATCAAATACCTGAATCGTTCCTGATTTTGGATTCACCTCACACCGTTTTCTTTTTGCCCAATCATAGGCTTCATCGTGGTGATCCACCCATAAGAGCAAATATACACCGCTTTCTTCCTGTCTGGCAACAATACCTCGATATGTATCATCAATGCGTACAGAACATATTTTACTATCGGCTGTATTCTTTATTTTTTCATAATTAATTCCAGGTGATGTCGGATTATTGCGGAACTTGTTAATAAACTCCGTGACCTTTCCCTGAATCTTTCGAGGTAACACTGCAAACGCAGTCAGAAAATCAGAAGATATCGCTACTTTTACTGTATTTGTCATGCTCTTTCACCTCCAAAATCAATCTTACTGATATCCGAAACCATATTGAATACGGTCCATCTAAGGCTTTCGAATACACCTGCATCTTGTTCCTGCTCTCCTGTAAGAAAAGCAATCTTATCTTGTGTCCATGCAAGCTCTGCCATTGCAATCACTTCACCATCTTCTCCAGTCACTTCATAACCGACTTCGTCCGGAATAGGAATGCCAGCCTCAGACAGTTGCTTTGCATATTGTTTTACTTCATCGTCAAAAAGAAGTTCATAGATATCAGTCCACAAATCTTGCTTTTCTGATTCTATTACCGTTTCGTTTTCATCCGTCACGTTTTGGATTGGAAGTTCAAGATAAACCCCAGTATCCAATCCAGTTTGTGATACGCCAAAATATACCGGATCAAATTGCATCACATTGCTAAAATGCCAAAAGCCATTCCATTCATTTTCAAATTTGTCACTTCGATGATCTTGCACATCATCCAGCAAGGCAACTACGGCAACCGGTGCATTTTTGTCTACCTTCATCGTAGATGTAGAAATTCCACTATATACACACAGATGACTGTTTTCCGTTCTTGGCGACCATTTACCAAACAGGGTTTTATTCTGTTCGTAACTCTCATCCGTAAAATGAGATTGCTGAATCACCAGATTCATTACAACTTGCCAATCCACAAACGCAAGGGCATTCGTCATCTTTGTTGGGTCAAGGAGCGATACTGAATAAGCTTTTGCCTGTGCTGCAAACATCGCTTCTGCCTCCGGTTCTGCTAAATAGCGCATCAATAGCTCAAACGTCCCCATTTTATTCGGATGAAGGGTATCTGCATTTCCTGCACTGACCGTTGGTTGATAAACTTTGGCTCCATATGGCATAGCCATTGCATTCAATGTATTTGTATAATAATCTCCTTGCGTCTGGAATACGCTCTGTACATCTCGCCAGCTTAATGACCAAACATGGAAGTTTCCGCTGCGAATAATCGCCATTCGCTTTAATGTATCGTCCGCAACTTTGTCCTTATGAAACTGAAAACCATCTGTAAAAACTGCAATCGGTTTT
>JAUNBT010000301.1 GCA_030526985.1 Lachnospiraceae bacterium
GAGATTTCCAGAACCAGTCGTAATCTATTTAGATTCAGAAGATGATATTCCAGAAGAATTGATCTTAGACGAGGAAGAATAATTTAAGGAAAAGAGGGGATAGAATGAAGAAAGCACCTGTCAGACAGTGTGTCGGCTGCCGGGAGATGATGCCTAAGAAAGAAATGCTCAGGGTAATCCGCACGCCGGAAGAAGAGGTTCTATTAGATTCGACAGGAAAGAAAAATGGAAGAGGGGCTTACCTTTGTTTTTCTTCAGACTGTCTTAATAAGGCCATAAAGAATAAAGGACTAGAACGCTCCTTGAAAGTCTCTATTCCGGATGAGGTCTATGAGAAATTAAAAAAG
Source organism: Lachnospiraceae bacterium (assembly GCA_030526985.1). GTDB lineage: Bacteria > Bacillota > Clostridia > Lachnospirales > Lachnospiraceae > SIG292. Next base: position 348 of record JAUNBT010000301.1, read on the forward strand.
GAGATGTTAAAGCTTGAGACCAGATCATAACATACTTTCCATGTTAGGCCTTGCAACAAAAGCAGGCCGTGTGGTGAGTGGAGAATTTATGACAGAAAAGGCGGTAAAATCAGGTTCTGCATTTCTTGTCATAGTGTCGGAGGAAGCTTCTGACAATACAAAAAAATTATTTATGAACATGAGTCGTTTTTATAAGGTTCCCTGTTACTTTTTCGGAACCAAGGAAGAACTAGGCAATGCCATGGGAAAAGAAATGCGGGCTTCGCTTGCCATTACCGATCCTGGATTTGCTAAGTCTATTCAGAAGAAACTAGTCAACAACAGCAATATGGAGGCGTAATGCATGGCAAAAAAAAGAGTACATGAAATTGCAAAAGATTTAAATAAAACAAGTAAAGATATTATATATACCTTAAAACAGCATGGAATAGAGGTGCAGAGTCATATGAGCACTGTAACAGAAGAACAGGAATCTATGTTAAAGAAGGCATTTGTACCAAAACCAGCGGAAAATAAAGGAACAACCCATGCCAATTCCGGAAATCACACCAATTCCGGAAATCATACAAATACTGGTAATAATAATTACAATAACAGAAATAATAACCAAAACCGTGATGGCCAACACAAAAATACACAAAATAGAGATGGTCAAAATGGACAAAATAGAAATAACCAGAACCGGGATGGTCAGAATAGAAACTATCAAAATAGAGATGGTCAAAACAGGAACTACCAGAACCGGGATGGTCAAAACAGAGGCTATCAAAACAACAGAAACAACCAGAATGGTCAGGGCGGACAAAACAGTCAAAACGGACAGAATAACAATCAACACCGTGATAACCGTAATTTCACCCCAAGAGGAAATGATAACCGCAGTACCGGACAAAGAGATAATAATAGAAACAATAACCAGAATAGAGATAACCGGGGACAGAATAATTATTCCAACAACCGGGGTGCCCGCCCTCAAAACGGCCAGGGTGGTGGATATAATCGTGGTGGAGCAATCCGTTACGATAATAAAGACCGTTATACCGCGCCAAAAACAGAAAAAGCAGAGCGTTTGGAAAAACAGAGCAAGCAGGAGAGACAGGAAAAATTTGAGAGGACGCATCAGTCACCAAATGCCAAGACAAACAAAAGAGCTGATCAGGATGGTGGAGATACCAGAGGAAAAGGTCAAGGAAAGATGAAAAAGAATCAGAATCAGCCCCAGAACTTTGGCGGCAAAAAGGGAAAAAATCAAAATAATCAGCATAACAAAAATAATAAAGGTAAATTTATTGAACCAGCTCCGATTCCCAAAAAAGAGCCGGAAGAGGATGTAATTAAGACAATTGCCCTGCCTGAAACAATGACTTTAAAAGAGTTAGCAGATGCAATGAAGATGTCTCCTGCTGTTATTATTAAGAAGCTGTTTTTGGCAGGAAAGGTTCTGACAGTAAACTCTGAACTTACTTTTGAGGAAGCAGAAGAAATCGCACTAGAGTATAATTTTATCTGTGAACCGGAAGTTAAAATCGATGTATTAGAAGAACTTTTAAAAGAGGAAGAAGAAGACGAAAGCCTGATGGAAGAACGTTCTCCAGTTGTTTGCGTTATGGGTCATGTAGACCATGGTAAAACTTCTCTTCTTGATGCAATCCGGAAAACAAGTGTTACTTCCGGTGAGGCAGGCGGAATTACTCAGCATATCGGTGCTTATGTGGTAAATGCCGGCGGACAAAAGATTACATTTTTAGATACACCGGGTCATGAGGCATTTACTTCCATGCGTATGCGTGGTGCCCAGGCTACAGACATTGCAATTTTAGTTGTTGCTGCTGATGACGGTGTTATGCCGCAGACAGTAGAGGCAATCAACCATGCAAAGGCAGCCGGTGTTGAAATTATTGTTGCAGTGAACAAGATTGACAAAGAGAGTGCCAATGTAGAACGTGTCAAACAGGAATTAATGGAATATGAATTAGTTGCAGAGGACTGGGGCGGAAGCACTGTATTTGTTCCTGTATCTGCCCATACAAAAGAAGGAATCGACACACTGCTTGAGATGATTACTCTGACAGCAGAGATGATGGAATTAAAGGCAAATCCGAATAGAAATGCCCGTGGTATTGTAATTGAAGCACAGTTAGATAAAGGAAGAGGTCCTGTTGCTACTGTTCTTGTACAAAAAGGAACCCTTCATGTGGGAGACCCTATTGTAGCTGGAAATTCCTACGGTAAAGTCAGAGCGATGATTGATGATAAGGGCCGTAAAGTAAAACAGGCTGGACCATCCACCCCTGTTGAAATTCTTGGTTTAAATGAAGTGCCATTTGCCGGAGAAGTAACAATGTCAACGGATACCGAAAAGGAAGCCCGTATGATTGCAGATACTTTCCAGGCAGAGGGACGTGAGAAACTTCTTGCTGATACAAAACAGAAGATGTCTCTCGATGATCTTTTTGATCAGATCCAGGCCGGCCAGGTAAAAGAATTAAACATTGTTGTAAAAGCTGACGTACAGGGTTCTGTGGAAGCAGTAAGACAGAGTCTGACAAAACTTTCCAACGAAGAAGTAATTATTAAGATTATTCATGGTGGTGTAGGTGCTATCAATGAGTCTGATGTTATTTTAGCTTCCGCTTCCAACGCAATTATTATCGGATTCAATGTAAGACCGGATAATACTGCAAAATCAATTGCAGAAAGTGAAAAAGTGGATATGCGTCTTTATCGTGTTATCTATAATGCAATTGAAGATATCCAGGCAGCTATGAAGGGTATGCTTGATCCAATCTTTGAAGAAAAGATTCAGGGTCATGCCGATGTACGTCAGATTTACCGTGCTTCCGGTGTTGGTACCATTGCCGGCTGTTATGTGATAGATGGTCTTATCACAAGAAATTCCCAGACACGTATTGTGCGTGACGGTATTGTTGTATACGATGGAACCTTAGCTTCTTTAAAACGTTTTAAAGATGACGTAAAAGAAGTAAAATCTGGATTTGAGTGTGGATTAGTTTTTGAAAAATTTAATGATGT
>JAUNBT010000302.1 GCA_030526985.1 Lachnospiraceae bacterium
CTTTTACAACAGCTGCCACAGCCGGACTAAATTGCAGACTGTAATAGTACTTTAGAATGTAGTCCTGTACTTCATAATCCTTCGGTTCTTTTAAAAAAGTTACCTTAGCGACCTGAAGCGTTTCACTCTCAAACCGCTCAAAAACTCCCACCCAAAAAGGATCTTCAAAAAATACAATCAGCCTGTCACATACTTTGTCCATGACAATCCCTCCTTATTGATTGATGAACAAAGAATGGACAACCCGGAGGGGCAGGTTACTTACCCTGCACTTGGCAGGACGGCTGGGCTACCTACCAGCTCTAATACATATCATGTACATTGCGTTTTTTTCTTTGTAGTTTTATTGTACTTCTCATTTTCATTTCCGTCAATTCCATTCTGCTTTTCATGCAAATCAGTGGAAACATAACACTCAAATGACAGCTTGCACAAAGGCTTTTATCAATTTTCGACTATCCTCATCTACGGTATAAGAAAATTCCGGATGCCACTGTACGCCAATAACAAATTTTTTATCCGGCATATATATGCTTTCGACTAGTCCATCTTCTGACATCGCCATTTTCTCAAATTTTACAGATAAATCTTTAATGGCCTGATGATGATAGCTGTTAACCCCAATCCGTTCCTTTCCGACAATTTTAAATAGTGGTGTTTCCTTTTCTATCGTGACCTGATGGGCCACTTTATTATATGGAGGCTTCATATGATGATCAATCTTGCTTTCATATTCTTGATTCAAATCCTGATATAAAGTACCTCCGTAAAATGCATTCATAAACTGAACTCCTCTGCAAATACCTAAAACAGGTGTATCAATTTCCACCGCTTTTTGAAGAATATAACTCTCCATCTTGTCCCTCATTTCACAACATTCGCCGCACCAGCTTTCCTTCTTTGCATGATAAACTTCTGGAGAAACATCATGTCCTCCGGTCAATAGAAAACCGCCACAGATTTTAAGAAAATAGTCTAACTCCTCTGTATCTGTTGTGAGCGGAAGCATAATCGGCACTGCTTTTTCTGCCTCTAACATTTTCATATATCCGGGCAGCATCCAATAACTTTCTTTTTTTTCATCATAAAGTGGTATGATACCTATTAACTTCTTCACTTTTATCTCCTTTGTATCTTTCATGCTTCTTGAAGTTTTTTACTGACTTCGCCACAAGTGCTTTAATCAAATAAAATATTTTTTAGAATGGTCGTATTTCTTTTGCTAAACTAAATTGAATAATCTCATCGGTAACTGTTTCCTTATATGCTCTTTCTTCATGCATATAATCAACAATGTCTTTTGCTTTGAAATTCTTGAACTTAAAAATCACTTTATCCAAAGTATCTTTTTCATCATCACTCAAAATTCCATAATTCACATTTTTACTTGGATACACATGAAGCATTAAATCATAATTATAACTTGCCTCTTCTTGAACATTAAGATTTTCAAGATTCATAAGACTATAATGTCCGATTGGGAGAGCACCCATTGACTCATGTCGATAAACCATACCCGTCATTGCACATCCATTCTTAATAAAGGACACAACATCCGAATACCATAACATCTTCATAAGCTTTACTTTAAACAAATTCGATACACGCTCCGCAATATAAGAAATCATTGCTTCTATCTTATCAATATCCAACAGTGTAAATCCATTGGAATCACAAGGTTCTTCAAAATTGGCATATTCACCTTCAAAAGCCTGCCTTGTTAAAAATTCTTTCCCGTAAGAATCCAATTTTTCAACTATCTTTGAACGAATTTCTTGCTTTTTCGCAACAGAAAATTTATCCGCATTTTTCTTTAAAAATTCTAAAGCCTGAAGCGGATTATCTTTCACGATGCGAAGCATGGTATCATATGCTTCATCCTGAATGGCTTTGCTTTCATATCTTGATATTGTTGCTTCTCCCCAGCCAAGTAATTTTGCTAAATCAACTTGGGATAAACCATAGCTCTCTCTCATTGCAACTATCTCATCAGAAGTTAACAAGCCTTTTTTCACACGATACGCATTTCGTGCATTAAGAAGATTTTCGTTAGCCATAGTCCCAGATTCAAATTCGTTTTCATCCTCATCAGCATTTGCACAAAAATAAAACCTCTCTTCGTAGGCTACCTCTTCTCCTTTAATTGTAATAGTTGTATTACGCTTTCTTTCTTCAACTTCATGTGTTTTGTCACATATCGGACAATCCATATGAATCTTTCTAATTAAAGTGCTGGCCTGCATTTGTCTTACCTCCTTTTTTCAATTCCATCTATGCATATGGAAATTCCATACCCTCCTTCGCATAATGGAATGACACGCATAAAATGTGTTTCTGCTGATTACCCTTAATTTTTAATTTAACATATACCAACTTATTATTAATATCCTTGCCAAATACAAATAAAAGCGGCGGGTTCAAATCATCTTTATCTATTTTTGTTTCTGAATACTCTGCTATACTTAATTCTTTTAAACGTTCAACCACGTCATCTGTATCATAATCCAAATCCAACATTGTATACGGTGTCGAAAACTTTTGGTCATCATTTTTCTTTTTTCGTATCAATGTAATATCTGTATCTATGTCAAAACCCTCTTTTTCTAAAAGAGAGTGTAATTCATCCAAAAAAACACTTACTTCTTTCTTCTTTGATATAAAACTCAAAAATATAGTAATCATCTCCTATATTATATTCGCTATCAATTGATATTATACCAATCATTTGATAGTTTGTCAATATTATACCCAATGAATTCCTCTTTAATCTCACGAATCAGCGCTTCCTGTGGCGTTTCCCCTGGTTCTATTTTTCCACCGGGAAATTCCCAACCATCTTTAAACTCTCCATATCCCCGCTGGGTTGCATACATTCTGCCAAGATAATAAAATTCTTTTGAAATATTGTCGTCTTTATTTTTTCGCACAAAAAAACAATAATCTGCTAATATTATTGTCAAAATAGTATCAACAAAAAAAGTCTATTACAATCCACAGAATATCTCTGCACATTGCAATAGACTTTTTTCATACAAACTCAGACTTGGTGCAAGCACCATTTCCGATAAAAACTTCACAGGTTTTTGTTCTATGCATATATATTACTCAGTTTTTAACACTTTGTCAACAGCACCGTCGCTGGTCTCCCCTTTTTCACTGTACTTTGATATTCATATTCAGATACATTCATGATCTGTGTTTTTCCAGAAGTCGTTTCGCAGCGTTCATTTCACTGTCCTGCATAGGCAGTTATCACAATGCTTTTAATTGAATACTGGCCACATACATTTTTTAGGATTGCCATATATCCCGGGAGTTTGACACTTGTTTTTTTACTCGATTTTCATAATCCTTTATTTTAAGC
>JAUNBT010000031.1 GCA_030526985.1 Lachnospiraceae bacterium
ACTGACCTGCAAATTCTGTTTCCCCATTCAGGAAGATTCTTTCATTCGGTACAACCACATCGTCAAACACGGTCATCGACTCTAAATCTTGCATATTCGTGAACGGAGCATTCAGGTTTGCGTCTCTCTCAAATGAGGAGGATTCTCTGCAAATAAGATATACGCCTTCCGCATCAGCAGGAATAGCAAATGAAATCGCCCAATCTTTTTCATTTTCCTTCAGTACTCGAGTAGGAGTAACAATGATTTCGTCACAATATGGAGCATGTGAATTGTGAACCTTGCAGCCACGTACGATTACACCATCCGATCTTCTTTCAACAACATGAAGATACTGATCCGGATCCCATTGCTCGCTTGGTCTCTTTTTTCTATCGCCCTTTGTATCGGTCTGCCCGCCCGCAGCAACAATATCGTTTTCTTGGAAATACTCTAAATATTTTAGGAAGTTTTTGTTATAACTTGTTCCATACTTTAGATCAACGTCCTTTGATGTTACTGAGAGCGCATTCATCATATCTACCCCCATACATCTCTGAATACATCCACCCGCATATTGACAGATTTTTCTTGTCAGTTCTTGCTTCTTAAGCAAATCATCTACACTTTGATGGATATGTGTGAAACGATTGATCGTCTTACCTGTAATGTGCGATTTCGCTGTAAGTAGATCCTTAAACTCCGGATTGTCAACCAACGAAAAGGTAAGTCGCATTGCTGAACTTGCAGCAATTACTTTTTCGTGTGTCCTGTCAATCAGTTCACCATTCAAATAAACGTTTGGACGCATCTTCGCCAGTCTCTCTAAAAATTGTTCCTGTGTAATCATTGTCATTTCCTTATGCAATGTCTGTTGCTGACATTGCACATTTCTCCTTTCTGAATCATCAATAATCTTTTATGTTTATTATTTTATGAACATTGTCTTTCGCTGCCGTCACAGACTTTTTCCTATATTTTTCGCCTGTTTCAACGCAGGATGCCCATCTATGCTGTTTCGCTCTCCTGCCAACCCACTGACACATATCTCCCCTCTGTTTTCCCACGGGAATGCCCTCGTGAGTAATGTGTGATAATATGATTTGGCCTGGTCAAAGATCGTATCGTCACGTTCCATACATGTCATAAGAAATATGGATTCTTTTTTCTCATAATGAAAGTGTTTATATGAGCCTACCGCATAAAATCGGTCTATGATTGTCTTGAGTTGCGCACTGATCGAATGAAAATACAAAGGTGAAGCCAAAACAATAACATCAGCCTTGTTAAACGCATCATATATTTCCTGCATACTATCCTTCTGTACACACATACCTTCGTGTGATACACAGTATTGGCAATTCATACAAGGATTGATTTTTTGCTTAGAAGCATAGAACTTATTAACGATATGCCCATTCTCAATCGCACCTTCAATGAAGGCATCTGCCAGCTTGTCGGTATTCCCGTCTTTTCGCGGACTGGTCATTAACACCAATATATTTTTTGACTTTGCCATAAACCTTCTCCGTTGATCGTCTTAATTGAATTTGATAAAATCTCTTATTGTATCCGCCATGGTATCTATATCATTATCAACATTTATGCCCATTTTAAAGAGCTGATCCGATACGTCCACAGCTAAAACGCCGTCTTCCGGGTTTTCATTGAGAAGCCCACCCATAATGAACAGCACATCCTTCAGCTTTTTCCTTTCCATTTCGGCGATAACTTCTTTCGCATAACTGTATGCGAAACCATTATGCGTACTTATCAGCAATACTTTACTTTCCGTTTCAATAAGTGTTTCTGCTATTTCAAGCGGTGCTACCGAGAAACCGAGATCAAAAACACTAGCTCCCGCAGAAAGCATCACGTCCTTTACAAGGTCTTTCCCAAATTCATGCTGATCACTGCTGGCAATCACGATTTTCACTCCATCAAGCTTTCCTGAAATGTCATCAATTCTATCCATGATCTCCTTCTGCTTCGCTTTCAAATCAACCACCACGTCAGTAGGTCTTAACGGTCGTCTGCCTCTCAACGCATTTTTGTCCGCCTCCCCTACGCCAAAGAGCTCCTCCAGCTGATAGGGTCCGATTGCCTTCAATGCCGCCATGATTTCCCCTGCATGATTGATATTGACGCCTAAATCGTCTAAACCGTTCATCACCCGCTCAAAAAAAAGCTCTCCACCTTTTTTTAGCACTTCCTTTTCGGCTATGATTTTTTCCCAATCCATATGTTCTGCATAGTACGGAGCCTTTTCGATCATCTTATCGATGATCCTATGCGCCTGTACGATCTCATCTACATTGGGTATTCTCATGGCCTCCGTAACAGGCACTGCAGCAATAGAATGCCCAGTTGGTCTATACGTCTGTCCTATGATGTCTGCCATCGCATAAGACGATAAGACCCCCATGTTGTTTTCAATGTCAAATCCATATCCAACTGTATTTCCGTATATGAGTGATCCAACTGCATGATGCGTCTGTTCCGCATAATCTGACATAGTTAGATTGAATACTATCCTCGAGATAGGATTCGAGAACATGTTACCGAAACAATGGGACATATTTGCGCCACAAAGCTCCTCCATGTAGTATCTCTCGATCCTCGCAAAACCGGCAAGATTCGCCAAGTCCTGCATCTGACCACCAAATCCATCATCTACATTTGAATGGATCAATGCTCCCTGATCTGCGAAATGCGCCATAATCATAAGTGATGTCGTTGTCTCGATGGTCCTTAGCTCTTCCAATTCCAAGCCCGGATACTCCTGGCACCAATAGTGGGTAGCATTCCCCACCGTAGTTGCCCCCGCTCTCAATGACATAACGGTGTTGTGAATGGAATTTGGTGTACCGAGAACCATATCCCCCATATGTGGTTGTGCCGGTACGATTTGCCCCATCTGAAGCCATTCTTCATCAGAGTAAAACATGAGGCTGATCCCTTTAATCTGCCCTTTCCTGTATTCCTCAGGAAGTCCCATGTTCTGATCAAAACAAATGCCGAATCGATCTACAGTACTACCCCTCTTTTCAAGTTCCTCATAGATTTTCACCATCGCTTCCGCCGTTTTTTCCCAAGTAGTATATCCAATATGGGAATGCTTTGAAATGTATCCTGTTTCGATACATTTCTTTTTGAACTCAGCTTCAGATTTCACATTATGCTTTTTCATGAACAATGTGGTTCCAATCGTGATATTGGCACAAAGTTCTTCGGCCCTGGCACGCAATGTCTTCATATCAGGAAGTGCTTTATACTCAAATCTTTTGTTCAAGCTTATCTGCATTTATAGTTACCTCTTTCTATCATCCCATGACAACTTGAGCATTTTATTTACATATTGCCGACAATTGCGTATTATTAGACCTCTTTTATGCTGGCTTTCATAATACTTAGCGCCGTGTCAGGATCTATCTGGCTCAAAAGTCCGGCAGCATAAAAAATGTAATCAGCATCGATCATAAAGCAACATGATTCGGGCAACAGAATTTTATTTATTTTATCTCTCTCTTGGATCAAAACTTCTTTTAATATTTCTTTCGGCTCCCTGCTTTTGACGACCTGCCCGCCAGTACCGATCACTGTTGCTATTTCCGTTAGATTCTTCCCGCACTGGATAAATTTGCATATCGTGGAATGAACTGCTTCCGCATGTCCCGCATGCCTTCTGGCCGCCAAATTTACAGCATATTTAGCAATTTGCTGGTCAATCAGCGCCTCCCGTTTTTTTGCACTCGTATCATCTGACGGGAGAAAATCTCTTTTTTTTAGCCTTCTATCTATGGATGACCGTAAACTCTCCACGGTAATACCAAGATCGGAAGCGACCCTTTCATAGCCAATCTCAGCGATGACATGATCCGAGGATTCCCTCATTCCCAAGTCTCCTTCCACGGTTCGTTTTGAATATGGCTCCGGGGATCCTATACATTTCGCACTTTCATACAGCGTCGACTCCGCATGAGAATAAACATCGGTTGTCGCACCACCAACATCTACTATCATCAAAGGTCCAAGACCTTCCTTGTTTTCAGTTCCCCTTGATAAAAGTGCTCCTGCCCTTAAAACCGCCGCCGGAGTCGGCATCAGCACATTCTCAAGCTCTCCTCGGACTTTGTCGAGTCCTTTCATATCTGTAATTCGAGACATGAATACTTGTCTAATCAACTCCTCAGCAGGTCCGGAATTCACCTTTCCAATCTCTGGAATAATATTGTCTACAAGAGCGCATTCCTTTTGCCTGATCAACAACTGCTTTCTTACCTCATGAATTGCCTTGCTGTTTCCCGAGTATATGATGGGAATATTACTTCTACATCTCCCAAGCATTTTCGCATTGTGAATGATCCCGGATTCATTGCCCCCCTCAAAGCCCCCACACAGAAAAATAATCTCAACCTTTGACTGATCTATCGCTTCAATGTCTCCTGACGTAAGAAGCCCTGTATATGTTTTTATGATCTTTGCCCCCGCACTGAATGCTGCGTTTCGACCTGCGGAAATACTGAGGTTTCTGGTAAGACCCACTACGATCATTCGTAGACCGCCAGCCGCACTACTTGTCGCAAGCTTTCTGGCACCGTCGAATACCTCTGTTCCTAGATTTTGCTTTATCCGGCTGTAGCAAATATCAAGTCCTAGTTTGGCATCCTTATGTACTGTGGATGGCGTCATAGTTGTAAAGACAATTTTTTTCTCTTTCGCCGATACTACAGCCGCCTTGGTGAAAGTGCTTCCGAAATCTATCAGTATGTACTTATCCATATCTTCTAAAGGGCTATTCAACATTTTCCTCATCATTCAATGCTCTGATTTTATAAGGGATTTCAGGTCCGAGAATCGCCTGAACAGTATCAACATTACTTGGAGGACAACCCATAGAAACACGGGCACAATGATCCTTTAATGTTTTATAGGCGCATCTTCCAATGCAGATCGTGTTCTCTTTCGTGGCATTCTCAGGAAGTTTTTCCGGTTTCACCGGTCCTGTGCAAACGAACTTATCTTTCAAGTGTTCCAGTAGATCGTAATCCTTCATGTCCATCAGTGAACTGAAAAGGGTATTTCGGCAACCTGTGCAGGCTTCATCGGCAACGACCATCGTGAATGAGTCCGGAAGCCCTTCGACTTGAACTTCAGAGGATCTCTTAAAGCGCACTCTCACATCTTCAATCTTCTCACCAACGACCTCTATCTTATCCAGATTCATCTCACCAAGTCCGCGGGCATATGCCGCCCGTGTGATAGGGGGCTCATCAGCCTCGTAGCCCATAATAACGCTTGTTACTGCATCACATGCCACAACATCCTTTGAAGCGACGATAAGATCCATTTCTATCGTCTCACCATAGACAGGCCCGATTCCCTGCTGACCGAAAGTCCCATCTACAATACACATTACAGGTTTAACTGCGCTGATAATATCAGCAACGCCTTCATACAGACCATTAAAATGAAGATATTTTTTATTTTCATCGGCAATCACGCCTTTCAGGTTCTTCATCCCAAGGGTTACTTCCGTCTGATCATGCGTCTTCATGACCGGTACAGTGATAATAGCATCTGCTTCTTTTACCAGTTCCCACGTTTTGATCTCTGGACACACAACTCCTCCCGGAGATACCATTGTTGCCTTTTTACATGACTTCAAATCAATGACCGGATATCCTTCCTCCCTCAACTGTTCATACTCAGCCACTTTGATTACCGCTTCTGTATCAAGCCCAGCTCCTGCTGATTCTGCGATAAACGGCTCCCCGCCAACTGCTTTTACGGCTTCGCAAATTGCTTTCGATACTTCCCATCTCGTTATCGCCCCGGAAAGCCTATTACTGGCAGCCGCCACCAAATTAGGGTTGATTAGCACCTTGTATCCCGGTTTAATGATATCGCTTAAACCGCCGCAACCCTCGATTGCCTTATCCACCGCCACCTTGATAGCAGGATAATCATTCCCTTCTGTTTTATAAATTGATACGATTGACATATTATTCCTCCTTTTCATTAAACGCTTTTACTCTAATCCATACCTTGCAATATTATGATCAGCAATTTCCTGAATATGTCTGACTTGCTCAGCATATTTAGGATCTTTCAGGTGCTTAAATCTCTTCTGCATAAAAAGCACCTCTGTTACAGGTATTTTCTTGATTTTCTTTACAGAACTAATTTCTCCGTCTGTATATTCAAATATTGGAAATAGTCCTGCATTGACCATCATTCTTGCGATTTCGATTGACATATATGCAGGTATTCCCCAGCCTGTATTGCATGGAACTAGAACATGAAGGTACGAGGCACCATTAATAGCCATGGCTTTCCTCACCTTCTTGTTTAAATCATTTAAATCAGAAACTGTCGCTGTAGCAACATATTTGATTCCGTGTTCTTTGCAGATTTCAGGCATATTTTTCTTATACTTTACATTACCAAATGACGCATCACCATTAGGGCTCGTAGTCGTTGTTGCAGCATACGGTGTAGCGCTGCTTCGCTGTACTCCGGTATTCATATAGGCTTCATTGTCATAACAGATATAAATTACGTTATCATTTCTTTCGAGAGTGCCCGAAATCGACCCAAATCCAATATCATAACTGGACCCATCCCCGCCAATCGCTAAAACCTGCGTGTTATCCTTATTGCCGTCCTTGGCTTCTAGCGCTGCAACAACACCGGTTGCTACAGCAGCTGCGTTTTCAAAAAGAGGATGAATGTACGGTACTTCCCAGCATGAGAAGTCCTCCGGACCGGCAGAAAACGTTTCCAAACAGCCAGTTGAATTTACAACTATGACATTTTTTCCAGTTGCACGAAGTATTTCACTCATCATAATCGGCACTGTGCATCCCTGACATGCTTTATGTCCTGACGCAAATAAATTCTTTACTTCACTCATTTTTCACACCATCCTATAAATATTCTCTCAGCAGTTTAACGAAATGGAATTCCTGTTCCTTAATACTTTCTTTTGATACGCACCATGCATCTTCAAAGATATCTTTAATTGCCGCAACGTCAAGATATTTCCCACCCGATGCAATATAATCTTTAATAAGAGGAGTTGCTCCCATATTTGCAAAAGCTGCCTTTACCTCAGGTGCGACTACACCGCCAATACCAATACTTACCGCCTTATCAAGTACAGCCAGTACCCTGGCATTCTTACAATATTCAACGATCTTATTCGTCGGAAATGGTCTATAACTCCTAAGTTTCAGCAGTCCTACCTTTTGTCCTTCTGCGCGCAGTTCATCGACCGCCACTCTAGCAGACGAAACAACTGAGCCCAATGCCAAAAGAATCACCTCAGCATCTTCTGTTTTATAAGCGTCTACCAACCCGCCGTTGAAAAAGCCAAACTTATCCTTATATTCCTGCGCAACCTCTTCTATTACGGTCTCTGCATTTTTCATCGCTTCAAACATCTGATACTTATATTCAAGAAGAAGCGTATCCGTACCAACCCCATACGAAATAGGTTCCTCATCTTTCGGATTCAGACAGTGGATCGGATTAATAGGACCACCGATAAATTCCTGAATATCTTCATCATCAAAGATTGTTACAGGCGTAAATGAATGTGTGAGCGTCCAACCGTCCATACAAATCATGACTGGAAGGAGCACTCTATGATCTTCTGCGATTTTGAATGCCTGGATGTGCGCATCGTATGCTTCTTGAATGCTCTCTGCATGGATCTGAACAATACCGCAATCCCTGAGTGTCATCGTGTCTTGGTGATCATTATTTATACTTATTGGAGGTGAAACGGTTCTATTTACGCCTGTAAATACAACTGGAAGCCTCATTCCCGCAATGTTGTATACAACTTCTATCATTAGCATCAACCCCTGTGACGATGATGCTGTATATGCTCTTCCGCCAGCGGCCGAAGCGCCGTATACCGCCGAGGCGGCCGAAAATTCAGAATCGCTACAGATATATTTCCCGTGAAGTTTACCATCTGCAGCAAAGGCAGACAAATCTTCTACAATATGTGTCTGCGGACTTATCGGATAAGCCGCAATAACGTCCGTATTACACGCTCTGACAGCTTCAGCAACCGCCATTGAGCCTTCTAACACGCTTACTTTTTTTCCCATTGTTATAAACCTCCTATATTGTCCCGACTATTCAGAAATACTCATTTTGATTGCCTCTTTCGGACATTCATATGCACAAAGCCCACAACCTTTGCAATAAAACATGTTTATATTGCATCCATTTTCTTCAATATCTATGCAGCCTTCAGGGCAGTATCTTTCACAAATTTTGCATTTCACACATTTATCGTTATCTACCACCGGGTCTTCAGTTCTCCATTCACCTGTGTTCAATTTTTTTGAACCTGCAGGTCCCCATACGTTCCCAACTCTCAATGCCATTAATTGCTACCTTCCTTTCCGTATTAAACATCAATTGCATTATATGCATCACGAGCGGCCCGGATATTTTTATCTGCGATATCAGAATCCATTCTGCTCTTGATCGTTTTTTCAATTGCTTCCATAGAAACCGCTCCGGTAACTTTCGCAAATGCACCTAAAAGGGCTGTATTTACAATCGGTCTTCCGATTGCTTCCATTGCTATCTTATTGGCATCAACCATATAAACTTTAACATCATCTCGTCCTTTAAGATTGTACTTCCTGTCAGGGGAATACTCCTTATCATGTGAATTGATAATCACATATCCGCCTTCCTTCAATCCTTCATACACGTCTACCGTATCTGCAATCGTAATATCTTGTACTACAATGTAATCCGGTGTTGTGACCTTATCGGTAAGTGTTACTTCTTTGTCGTCAATTCTGACCATTGCCGCAACTGGCGCTCCTCTACGTGTACCTCCGGCTAAAACAGGAAATGCAAATGAATATTTGTTTTCCTCAAAAAGTGCCACAGCCAACAATTCTGCAAACACTAGTGATCCCTGACCACCACGCCCGTGAATTCTAAGTTCTTTCATGTTCCCTCCATTACTTCCAGTTTAAAATTATATGATTCCGTCTATATGCCCTGTCCCTTATATTTCATAGGGACCCCACAAACCTTTTTATTCGTTTTACACCTTCTTTAATGTTTTCTTCAGAAATAGCGTAGGCTAGTCTAACAAAGCCTTCTCCGGCGCTGCCAAAGCCTACTCCCGGAACGACCACAACTTTTTCTTCATCTAACAGTCTCTCCGCAAACTCCCATGAAGATAGACCTGTTTCCATGATATTTGTAAAAACATAAAAGGCGCCCGAAGGTTTAATACACGATATCTTATCAATGCTATTCAAACCATCTATCAAAAGATCCCTTCTCCTCTGATACACTTCAATCATTTGGTGCAACGGTTCCTGCGTTCCTTCTAATGCTTCTATTGCGCCAAACTGTGCAGCTGAATTCACTGAGGAAACCTGCCCTTCCTGAAATTTGATAACCGATGCAACCAGATCTGCAGGACCAAGCACATATCCTACTCTCCAACCGGTCATAGCATAGGCTTTAGAAGCGCTGTTGATGATGATGGTTCGCTCCTTCATCTCTTGGATGGATGCGATCGTTGGAATGTATTCACCCGTATAATTGAAATGTTTATAAACTTCATCGCTCAGCACCCAAAGATCTTTCTCCGTAGCCAGATTCGCAATCTGTTTCAATACGTTTGTGCGAATCACTCCACCCGTAGGATTGCATGGAGTATTGATTACAATCATTTTTGTTTTATCCGTCACCGCTTTTCTCAGGTTTTCGATATTGAACACAAACCCATCTTCTTCATATACTGGCACTGGCACCGGAGTTCCTCCGCAGGCCTTGATCTGTTCAATATAGTTCGGAAAGCATGGGTTACTGACAATAACTTCGACACCCTCATCTACTGTCGACTGAAATGCCAGATTCAGCGCCTGCATACCGCCACTGGTAACTGCGATTTCTGTTTCCGGATCATACTGCACACCATCTGGTTCATAGCTTTTGGCAACAGCATTCCTCAACTCCCTAAACCCCGCATTCGGCGCATAATGCGTTTCTCCTCTGTGCAACGCGTCACAAGCTGCTTCAATGATGTTCATCGGAGTGGTAAAGTCCGGCTCACCTATGTAAAATGAAACAATGTCGCCTTCTGCTTTATCAGCTAGAAATGACATTTTTCGTATCGGGGAATGCTTAACCAATTTGCTTCTCTTGGAAATAGTTCTCATTACTTACTATCCTTTCATCTGGTTTTATTTGATTCTTTCAAAGAAAGCTGCGGCGCCCTGTCCACCGCCGATACAGAAACACACAAGTCCGGTTGACTGATTACGCCTTTCCAACTCATAAATCATTTTTGTAACTAGAACAGCTCCTGTTGCCCCTAATGGGTGTCCCAATGCTAGGGCCCCTCCATTAACATTTACCTTTTCGATCGGCATATCTAAATCTCTGATGCAAGCCAGCGATTGTGAAGCAAACGCTTCATTCATTTCGATCAAATCTATATCGACCCAGGAAAGTCCTTTTCGCTTAAAAAGTTTTTTTACAGCAGCAATGGGTCCTGTTCCCATAATTCTCGGGTCAACGCCAGCTGCTGCAAACCCCGAAACCTTGAAAATGCGGTCTGCGTTTATGCTTTCCGCCCTTTCTCTCGTCATCATCACGATGGCACCTGCACCATCACTCATCGGCGAACTATTTCCTGCTGTAACAACACCATCTGCGAGAAATGATGTTTTCAGTTTGGCAAGTGCCTCAACCGATGAACCCGGTCTGACACACTCATCCTTTGATACTATTTCGATATTTCCTTTTCCTTTGTCAACGTCTACCGATATTATTTGCGAATCAAAGAATCCATTCTCCTGAGCGAAGGCGGCTTTCTGATGGCTGGAAACAGCAAAAGCGTCTAAATCAGTCCTAGCAAATCCATACTTTTTGGCAATGTTTTCTGCAGTAAGCCCCATGTTGATTCCCATATCTCCCGGTCCACCGGTGCCATTTGGAATAATCATCGGAGGATTTACCTGATATGCACTCGTTGGCTTCACGATCATATAAGGTCTTCTTGAATCACTTTCCGCACCGCCTGCCAGTATGATGTCTTCATGCCCTGCTTCTATCATTGCCGCTCCATATGCTATAGCATTCAGTGACGATGCACACTGCCTGTCAATCCTTACCCCTGGAACCTGAATCGGAAATCCGGCCTTCAAGCCTATGTATCTTCCCAAACAAGCGATATCGTTGTTCCAAATATTTCCAAACACAATGTCGTCGATTTCTCTTGGATCTATATCCGCACGCTTCACGGCTTCTTTCGCTGCTATAACACCAAGATCTTCTACGGGAATCGATGCCAACGCACCTCTACATCGACCTACCGGTGTTCTTGCTGCAGATACAATTACTGCCTCCCTGCTCATGCTTTGTTCCTCCGTTCTTTACTCAGCTTCATATTTGAATCGTATTTAATTTGCTTGTAACATTTCGAATAACTACCTTCCCCCTAGTGGGGAAGATAGCTATTCTATATTAATTCTTATCCAGGAGGCCAAATGAAGTTGCAATTAATCATCATTGGTTTTGTTCCTAAGCTTCTTTTGCTTCTTTCTTCGGAAGTTTCTTTACCAAGTTTCCGTTTTCATCAACGTATCTCAGCCCCCATCCTGTAATTGCAGTTACAAGACACATAATTGGCGCTAGAATTGCCATGAAATAGAACGGTGTGTATGCCAATGTTGATACACCAAGCGTTGTTGCACAGTATACACCGTTGATCGACCACGGTACCAATGGGCAACATGTCGTAGCGAAATCACCCATTGTTCTAGACAGCACTGCTCTGTCTAGATGCAGTTCGTCATACTTATAATCGAACGCTTTTGCAACAACCGTACAAGTGAAGAACGTATCAGCACAGGCAAAGCAAAGAACCAGCCCTGTGAAAAATGATGTCAAGATCAAACCAACTCTTCCGGAAATCAGTTTGCTGAGCTTGGACGACAAAGCTATCAACAATCCGCTTCTCTCAATAAAGCCGGCAAACATCATTGCCGCAATTACGATCCCGACCGTTCCGAACATGCCTGTCATACCACCTCTGGAAAGAATGTTATTTATCGCATCGTTTGATGTTTCGCCAACATATCCGCTGATGAGGTAAGTCATGGAATCTGCCGGGCTGGTTCCTTGGAAAATAATCGTACAGATAAATCCCAAGAATCCTGCTGTTGCTATTGCCGGAACTGCTGGAACCTTCAAAAGAGTAACCACAATGAGATATATGATTGGAATCCAGAGCCAGAATCCAAAGTCAAATACATCTGCAAGCCCATCTCTGATAGCCATAAGAGCTGCTTCGTCTACCACTTTGTTTGAATAACTCATACCGATAATTGCAAAGATAATGATTGACACAATCCATGTCGGTATCGTCGAATATAATGACATTTTGCAGTGATGAAACAGATCTACTTTGCTAACTGCTGCAAAGAAGTTTGGTGCATCACCCGACAGTGGTGAGATCTTATCGCCCATATATGCTCCGCAGAGAACACATCCGGCAGTAATAGGTGCCGGAATTCCCATTCCTTCGCCAATACCCATACCAGCCAATCCGATGGTGCCTACAACAACCCATGAGGAACCAGTAATGGCTGATAATATGCCTCCCATGAAATTCAAAATTGGCAAAAACGTTACCGGAGTGAATAGTGCCAGCCCAAGGCTAATGATATACGGAATCGTACCACATGCTATGAAAGAACCTACTACCATTCCGATCGACATAATAACCAGCAGTGCATCCATTGCAGATGCGATAGATGAAATTGCAGCTTTTTCCATTTCGCTGTAATGTATCTTTTGTACAAATACACCATATGCACAAACGAGCCCTGCACCAATAAAGAGAAATACCGTTACGTCAAATCCATGCAGAAGTGCGCCCCACATGATTATAGCAACGGCACACAGCAAAATTATACCGCCCACTAAAGCAGAGGGCTGTTTTTCCTGAATCGTTACATGTTTATCCTTTTTCATACCTAGAATCTCCTTTTTTCTTCCTAACATCACCTACTACTACATGCATAGTAACAACGATAAAGCAACAACAAATGTCCTGGATAAAATTAATCTACAATAGCTCCCAACTTGTTTCTGATGGAATACTACCACCTTAAAATTTCACCGTCAACACTTTTTTCTGACTATTCAGAATATTCTATTAGTATTTCTAATCCTTTATTAACTCTTTCTTAATTGTGGAATTTTCGCATTTAGATTATCGCTTGCAATGTCTTCGCTGCGTTAATAACTAGTTTAACCACAAGGAATCATTTGATTAAATGAAACCCTTTAAATTTACCGGTTTAGGCTGTGAGTTTGTTAAGTATATTCGCATCGAAATTCTCACTTTCACTTGTTTGTTCTTCAAATCAGTGATATAATCCCCTTAATTATCCACCATTAACATCACAATTACTTATGTCCCATGCTGAATTTTTAATGCGGGCACCTCATATGTTTCTATACCCATACACATAGTTTTGGGTACGAGTTTTACTTATATTGTCAAATATATCAATTCCATTTGGAGGATAATAGGGGAGTATTGCGTTGTCTTATGATAAAGGAGGCTCACTATGAAACGGTATCTGGCACTCGAAAAAATCGTTACGTATGGAAGTTTTTCAAAGGCTGCAGATGATTTGGGGTATACCCAATCTGCGCTCAGTCAGACCATTGCTTCTTTAGAGGATGAACTAGGATTCAGATTGCTGCAAAGATCCAGAATGGGCTCCAGCTTGACAGATGAAGGCAAGGAATTGTTTCCGTTCATCGAAAAAACAATCTTCCAATATCGAGCAACCATCGAAAAAGCAAAGGATATTAAGGGTCTGAAAACCGGTATCATCAGAATGGGAACGGTAGGCAGTATTTCGGTAAACTGGCTTCCCTCTATCATAAAAAAATTTCATCAACAATATCCTGATGTAGAGTTCATTATCCGTCAAGGCGACTATACTCTTACAGAGGAATGGATCAATACAGGTGCTATAGATTTTGGATTTGTACTTTCTAATGCTACCAGCGATTTAGAAATAAAGCTCCTACAGCATGATAATTTTGTAGCCATACTCCCTGAGGGGCATCCTTTATCACAGAAAAGCGTAATTTCCCTTAAAGAATTGAGCGATGAACCATTAATTATGCTGGACATGGGCAAATACTCTTTAGTGGAACAGGCTTTTAAATTAGAACATATCACGCCGAATGTGCGATACAAGCTCCATGACGATTATGGAATCATGGCTATGGTCGAAGCAGGCATGGGTGTTTCACTTTTGGCGGACTTAATTACGAAAAGAACATCTTTTAAAATAGTAAAACGCCCTGTTGATCCACCGATTTTCCGCGATATCTGCATTGGCTATAAGAATAAAAGCAGCCTTCCTTTAGCTTCAATAAAATTCATCAATGCTATTGAAGAATACGTTCGCTCCAACGAATTATAAAGATGTAAAAAATGGATGCGGTAATCATTTTAGATTTCTGCATCCATTTATATTCTAGCCGTCTTAACCTTTATAGCGATTTACTTTTATTTCGTTTTTGAAAGCTTTTAATGTACATCCCACAATATGTTTGATTTCCATTTCTCCTGGAATTATTTCCAGTGGAGCAATGAATCGAAGAAGTTCTGTCAGTTTGTTGACGACTTGTTTTGAATGTGCAATACCACCGGTTAGTATGATTCTGTCAACATCTCCACCAACATCCACAGCTAAACTTGCAATGCTTTTCGCCACGTTGTAGATAAGTGCATCATATATGAGTGCTGCATACTCGTTTCCTTCTGCAGCCATTTTTTCCACTTCTCTTGCGTCAGAAGTACCAAGGTGGGCAACCAATCCGCCCTTTCCTCTCATATATCTTTTTAATTCTTCTTCTGTATATTTCCCGGAAAAACACAACTCTATCAGTTCAACGCTGGGCAGAATTCCCGCACGCTCCGGAGAAAAGGATGCTGCATCATCACAATACGCATCAATCACCTGCCCTTTATAGTGAAGAGAATATGTGATTCCGCCGCCCATATGCGCAATTACAAAGGAGCAATTCTCATATTTTTTTTTGAGCTTTTCTGCAGTTTTTTCAGCGACCTCAAACATGTTTTCACTGTGAACACCTCCGTACTTTTCAATTTCAGGTATTCCGGTCACCTTAAACACAGGCCATCTTTGATCAACGCTGGGAGCATCGCACATATAGGCTGGTATCCCATACGGCTCACCCAACTCATATGCAACAATTGGGCATAAATTACTAGCATGCTGAACGGCAGGTCGTGTTTTTAGACTTTCACATATCGCCTCGTCAATTATATAGGTTCCGGCTTCCGCATTAGCCAAATTCCCAGCCCTAGCAGCTATTGCATCAAACTCGCCCATATGGTATCCGTTTCTTTTCAAAAATTCATTTGCTATATCAATTCTGAAAGGAATCTCATCGTTACGTGTCGGAAAACTGTTGATCAATTCACGCTCATGATCGATGCTTTCTCGAAAAAGTTCAGTCTCATTTTTATATACTGCGAATTTAGAAGACGTTGAACCCAGATTAATCACTAGTATCATAATATCTTTACTCATTATTAAAACCTCTCTTTACTTTGGACTCTACAAAATACCTAGCAGGTTGCCGCACACATTACGAGACAGTTAAACTTAATTTCCATTGCTGCCGATCTTGACATCATTGCTACCGGAACTTTCGCCCCAACAACAGCTCCGCCTGCTTTGTTGGATCCCGCTGTATATATCCAGCTTTTACCAAGAAAATTGGCAGAAACCAGATCGGGTGCA
The DNA here is from genome assembly GCA_030526985.1 of Lachnospiraceae bacterium. GTDB lineage: Bacteria > Bacillota > Clostridia > Lachnospirales > Lachnospiraceae > SIG292. The sequence continues at coordinate 15,840 of JAUNBT010000031.1, forward strand.
ACAAGAACATCAAATTCTCCACAATATGGGCAGTTATATCCTTTAATCTGCGCAGACTCCTTGTCCATTGCCAAATCAAAAGAAATCGGACCAACAACTTCACAATCAATGAGTTCTCCGTTTTTCCACATTTCTACCAATGCAGCAGCATCTACCGTATCCTGCATTTTAGGATTGACCGTCTCCACTGCACAGATTACTGCGACCTTAGGGCGCTCATATCCGAGTTTTTTCAAAACATTTACACAGTTACGAATGATTCCCTTTTTCTGTTCCAATGTTGGCTTAATGATCAGAGAGCCATCTGCTAGCATGATCATTCTGTTATAGTTCGGGATCTGTGTGAATGTATAGGCGGATAAAACTCCTCCCATATTCAGATTATTATTTTTATTGATGACGGGTCCTAAATAATCTTTTGTCTGAATCCCACCTTTAAGTAGAAAATCTCCTCCACCTGCATTGATTACATCAACAGCAGTTTGCCCAGGATTTTCTCCCTCCGGATTATCAATAATTTCAAAGGCCTCGTTTTCGTATCCAAGCTTTTTTATATTCGACAGAATCATACTTCTATTTCCTACTAAAACCGGATTGACAATTCCTTCCTTCTGCGCTTCAAATACAGCTTCAAGCGCATGCTCATCCTCTGCTCCCGCAACAACGACTTTCTTGGTCGGCTTCGCTTTAACCATTTCAATGATCTCATCAAAATTTTTTAATACCATTTCAATTCCCTTCTTTCCATACGATTTTACTATAAATTAATCATCCAACTAAATCACTCTTTTGCTCTGCTATCGGATAATAGTGCCACGATAATTCCGATCATAATCACGAAGCATCCAATCAAAAACTTAATGGTCAATACTTCCTTTAGAATAATGACACTAAGTATCGTTGATGTAACGGGCATTAAAGAAAAGGATAATGAACATGTAGTCAACGGCAGGATTTCCAATGCCTTGCTCCACCAAAGATTAGCGCCTGCTGTGGATACTATGCCAATCCATACAATGGCAAACAAAACTGGTGCCGTATAGCTATGTAACTCGAAGTCACCGATAATCATCTCTCCCACAGCAAATGGTATATCACATATCATACCTACCGTCGTGGCATAAATCGTCAACCATACTGCATCGATGGATGTGCAGCTTTTTCTTATAAAGGCAGACGTAAGCGCCCAACGTACCATCGAACAAAATGATATGGCTATACCAAATACCGTATTACCTTCTCCCACCGCTCCTATTACAATAATCGAACCAACGACGGAAACCAGCACTCCTGTGATCTTGCCTAAATTACTTTTTTCTTTCAAGAAAATAGCTCCGAACAGGATCATACCTATCGGGTTCAATGAGCTTATAATTGCTGCCGTTGATGCATCACAGTATGCTGCACCTATAAGTACAAGAGAAATGGAAAACCAGTACCCAAAGATGCCTATAAACAAAATGCTCTTTTTATCTGATTTGGTTAATGTTGGTTTGGGTCTGTTTCTGTATATGATAAAAAGAACCAAAGTTGCAAGGATGTATCTAAAAAACAGCAGTGTGAATCCACCCAAAGTAGCTTCATAAGCTATTTTGCAAGCGATAAACATTGAACTTCCGGCAATGATAGAAATCAACGCATATACGCCACCAATAATATTTTTTTGATTCATAATTGTAATCCACCATTTTATGAAAGGCAAAGCTACTATTCATATAGTGTCCCTAAAAATGCCGTAACGGCACCAAATAGACCTGTCTCCCTCTTTCCATGTCCATATCCAACTTTTTCAATGATAATTGGCGGTCTCTTTCCAAATTCTTTTACCAAACATTTCGCAATTCCTGCTCCAGTCGGCGTTATCAGTTCCGTATCAGCATTCCCTTGTACGATTGGGATTCCCGAACCGGATAAAATTGCAGCCACCGCTGGTACCGGCACTGGAAGAATCCCATGCCGACATTTTACCATCCCTCTTCCCTCATAAAGCGGTGAAGCATAAATTTCTTCAATGCCCAACAAATCAATACATATCGCTACGCCCATAATGTCTACCAAAGAATCGATAGCGCCAACCTCATGAAAGTGAACCTGTTCTACGGATTTCCCGTGGACCTTGCCCTCCGCTTTTGCTATCTCATCAAAAATTTTCTTCCCTATCTGTTTTGCGTTTTCAGAAATGGTGCTTGCATCAATAATTTCCGTTATCATTTTCAAGTTTCGATGCTCATGGTCATGTGTGTGACTTGAAACATGTTGATGATCATAATTTTCGCCATCGTTACGGATACCATCTGGTTCCTCATTCTTTTCATTATCTAAAATCACATCTATGTCCATCATTTTGATACTGTGGTGTTCTATTTTTTTTATTTCAAGTTTATAACCACCAAATTCTATTTTCTTTAACTCATTTCTAAATGTCTCTTCATCAATCCCTAAATCAAGCAATGCTGCTAGAGTCATATCACCACTTATTCCTGATGTGCAATCCAGATATAATACTTTTTTTCCTGATATCATATTCAACCTCATTTCTTTTCGTTTTAGATTGTAAGTCATCACGCTACATTGGTTTGTTAATAGCATAATAACATATGTTGCTTGGAATAACATTTTACTAATTCTAATGCCAATATTAATTATCCTTTATGGAAATTGAGTTCACCCACAATGCGAATGTTTGAACAGGATCGGAAAACAAAATGACAGCCTAGCATTAGCTGCCAAGCTGTCATTTTTTTCTTTAACTTCTCACCTTTACTTGACCATATACGCATCATATACGATGGTCAATTCATCCTTACATCCTAGAACCCCGAAGCAACAGGCTCCATTGAGCCACTGGTAACGCTCATCTCCCGTTTCAAACAATAAATGTTGTCTGAAGTAATAGTCGGCAGGGTCAACAAACTCACCTCTTTCCATAGCTTCATCCTGCTCCGGCTTGATCACCGCCCTGCCGATCGTCGTCAGGGAAATAAGCGCTCCGTCATCGGTCTTCAATAAATAACGGGTATCCACGCAATTGAGATAATTCGGATACATCAAATTCCAGTCTGCGCCAAAGTTCATCACGTCGCCGCTGATCTTACCATCAAAACGACCACCCTTGATCGGGCAGATAACCAGTCCTCCTCTGCCTACATTTCCGATATCATACATTTCCTGGTGCAGATCCACTTCAATATAAAACAAATGCTCCAAACTTGCCTCCGGTAATTTCATCCTTTTTCTCATATTCTGACTCCCTTTTCTCTAACAAATTCTGAAACGTCTTCAACCAGATACTCCTTCCCCAATGTGTGTAATGCATCATAGCAAGATATGATGTAATCATCTAATACTCCTGTATCATTTAAGATACGATACACTTCTGCCGGGGTTTTCTCCCACTTATCAGCTAAGCTATATAACACGAATATGGAGAAATTCAATTCTTTTTCTGTACACATTTTATCTTCCCCCTGGTAATCTTTATCTTCTTATCTGTATTATACACTATTTCACCGCAACTTTTAATAATTCATTGAAATTCTTATTTATATGCATTTCGCTTTTTTAAATATGTTTAAATTTGTTAGCAAACAGCCCGGTCACAAAGACCGGGCTGTTGCTTTTGTTATCTGCAACCATGTTGCTTTATTTGGAGGACTGTTTCCGTGTCATTTTGTGCTGTCCTACAGCGGCTTCACTTCTGTTTCCAACGTGATATCCAGCTTCTCTGCGTATGCGATGTATTTGTCGCACTCTTCGTAGGTCAGCATGTCGGAGGAGATGAGGCCTGTCTGGGTGTAGTCGTCGTTGACGAACATCTTGGTGA
>JAUNBT010000303.1 GCA_030526985.1 Lachnospiraceae bacterium
AGCAGAGCAACATTATGGGCAGTAGAAAAGGGAACACCAACAGTGGCAATTGGTACTTATGCAGCAGTATTACATGTGTTGGGAGGAATGGATAAGGATTTGACAATGGTTGCAAGAAACGATGAGTTTGGGAGGCGCCTGCAGGATATGAATCTTCCAGTACGAAAAAGAGCAAAAAGGGGAGTAAGCAATGAACCAGAATAAGCAAATATATGTGAATGAAAATTGGAAATCAAAAAATCCCTCTTTGATTGGCAAGTTATATGTAGATGGTGGAAAGGGCAGACAAATCGTTTCTTTTGAGTATGCAGAAGACTGGATAAATGATTTGAATAATAATGTAAAGTTGGATCCTGATTTTGGACAGTTTAAAGGCCGTCAGTACTGCACAGATGGCAAAAACATGTTTGGTATTTTTGAAGATTCCTGTCCAGATCGGTGGGGACGGTTATTAATGAAAAGACGTGAGGCAATTCTTGCTAAAAAAGAAGAACGAAAGCCAAAAAAACTTACCGATATTGATTTTTTACTAGGAGTTTATGATGAAACGAGAATGGGAGGATTACGTTTTCAAACGTCAGAAAATGGAGATTTTTTGTCAAATGATAAGGAACTTGCAACACCACCATGGGCTACTTTGCGCAAATTAGAAACAGCGTCACTTGCTTTTGAAAAAAATGATGACGGGATGGAAGAAAAGTGGTTAAAACAATTATTGGCACCAGGCTCCTCTTTGGGTGGCGCAAGACCCAAAGCATCTGTTCTAGCACCGGATGACTCATTATGGATAGCAAAATTTCCATCAAAACATGATGAGACAAATACAGGGGCATGGGAAATGGTAGTTCATGATTTAGCCATATTATGCGGTCTCGATGTTCCAGAAGCAAAACTGGAGAATTTTTCGAAAGCAGGAAGCACGTTTCTCGTAAAAAGATTTGACAGGGCTGAGGGGCATAGAAGGATACATTTTGTATCTGCAATGACACTACTTGGTAAAAAAGATGGCGTTGGTGCTTCTGAGGGAGTAGGATATTTGAATATTGCATCAATAATCAGACAAAATAGTACTACTCCAAAAAAAGATTTACAGGAACTATGGAATAGAATTATATTCAATATGGCGGTATCAAATACAGATGATCATTTGAGAAATCATGGTTTTATATTAAAAAATGGAGGATATTGTCTATCACCATTATTTGATGTAAATCCGAATATTTACGGGGATTCACTATCATTGAACGTTGATTCCAATAATAATCAGATTGATTTTAGTCTAGCGTTATCTGTTGCAAAACTGTTTGACCTGAAGGAATCACATGCGGAATCCTTACTGAAAAATACAAAGATGCTAGTTGAGGAAAATTGGAAAAAGACTGCTCGAAAATATGGATTAAGCAGAAGTGAAATTGAAAACATGTCACCAGCGTTTGATATGAAATACAAATAGCCGCTATATATAATCTGTATGCAGTCATTTATGATTTGAGACCAAGCACTGTTTTCATAAATTCTGTGCATAATCCTCCCACATTTCCACATAATAACAGTACAAAAACTGTCATGAAATGCAATACAGACATGGCAAAAAACTGTAATTATGAAACGAAACAACAGGAGGAAAAATACGAATATGAAAGCTACAGGTATCGTTAGAAGAATTGACGATCTCGGCCGGGTCGTCGTGCCAAAAGAAATCCGGCGGACATTGAGAATCCGGGAGGGGGATCCGATGGAGATTTTTACTGACCGGGAAGGGGAAATTATTTTAAAAAAATACTCTCCTATCGGAGAGCTCAGTTTATTTGCACAACAATATACCGATGCCGTCAATCAAGCCATTGGCCATATTGTGTGTATCTGCGATAAAGACCAGATCGTTGCCGCCGCAGGAATTCCAAAGCGAGAGCTAATCGGCATGCGGATTCACGCAGATTTAGAAACCGTTATAGAACAGCGGCAAAATATTCTTGCCAGACGGGGAGAAAAAGATTTTATTTCTATTACCAGCAATCGGGATGAGAATTTCCAATCCGAGGCCATCTCCACAATTATCTGCGAGGGAGACGCCATCGGTGCTGTAATCATCCTCACCCGGGAACCACGGGTTCTCTTTACCCAAGCGGAACAAAATCAGGCTTTAGCCGGTGCCTATTTTTTAGGACGGCAAATGGAAAGCTGAAAAAGGAAACTAAAATTCTGTCACAATTTTCAAAAACAAAAGACATAATACCACTAAAATGATGGGTCTTACAATCTTCATTCCATTTTTCAATACCATGCCAGAACCGGTATAATGTCCAGCGATGCTAAAGAAAGAGGCAACAAGCCCCAGTACAATATACACCTGTCCATGGAATAAAAATGCAATGAGTGCCGAGATATTGGATGTCAGATTAATGATTTTTGTCATGCCAGAAGCACTCATCATGTCCATGTGGGCAACTCCCATCAGGATAATCAGTAAAAAGGTTCCTGTTCCTGGTCCATAAAGACCATCGTAACAACCGATTACCAATCCAGCAGTCATTGTAATGACTGCTGTTTTTCCTGTAGATAAGGGTTCTTTTCCCTCCTGCAAAAAAGAATTTTTCCTTAGCACGAAAAAGGCCACGATCGGGAGCACAACAATCATAATTCCCTTTAAAATCCTCTCATCGAGAATAAGAGAAATTCTGGCGCCTAAGGAAGAACCGACAAAGGTAAGCGCTATGGTCGGCAGAGCGATTTTCCACGGAATGACCGCATGTCTGATATATCTTATCGTTGATATCGCAGTACCTGTCGCGGATGATAATTTATTTGTTGCAATTGCATTATGAATTGGCACCCCTGCGATAAAATAAGCGGGCAGGGAAATCAAACCTCCTCCGCCTGCCACCGCATCTACAAATCCTGCTAAAAACACAAGGGGACACACAATTAAAAAAGTCTGAAGCTGTAATTCCATTTAGTTCTCTCCTAGTATTTCCCACACTTTTACTGCCATTGCTTCTGACAGACTCTTATGTCCGGCCTGATTCAGATGAAGACCGTCTAACTCTCCCGGAGCGGCACATTTCGAAGCATCCAGATAGTATATTTTTTCTTCCTTTGCAATCTGTCTGTATACAGGGGCAAGTTTTTGGGACAGTTTTACAGAGCCTGCGTCAAATTCCTCCCTAAAAGGTCCCGTCACTGCCGCTTCACTGATATGAATCGGAGAAACAAGGAGGATGTTGCATTCTTTTCCTTTCGGATCTTTATCCGCACTGACTCTTTTTATTGTCAAAATCAGCTCTCTGATATGCTTTCCTATCATCTCTTCATTCTGTTTAAATACTTTCTTCATATCATTCGAACCGAGCATTAAAATCAC
>JAUNBT010000304.1 GCA_030526985.1 Lachnospiraceae bacterium
GAGAAATTTATGATTCACTATATGAAGAATTTGGTGAGAAAATTAAATTAGTGTCCTTTGATACTTTTGTTCGGGGCTATACAGGACAAGATGTTTTAAGTCGTTCTAATGTGTTAAATGCTGATAAGAAAAAAAGAGGACAAGACTATCTTGTAAAAATGGTATTGCTTTCAAAATGTAAATATCTGATTTCGTCAGTTACACAAGGTTCGAAATTCAGTTATATTTTGAACGGCGGTGCATATAGTGATGAGTACATTTTCAATTTGGGATTATACAAATAAAGCGTTGAAAAATATGAAAACATGTGATAGAATGTCCGCTTGTAATAGACTAAAATATATTTATGAAAAAAATACTTGATTAAAATATTTTGCAAAAATTGTCCTGTTATCAAGATGTAAATACTTAGTAAGTCTTATCGTAATGGGTCCATAGTTGCATAAGCAATGAATGGTGGAAAATAGATAAACATATCTTTGAATTTGGGTAATACCCATAATTGGATTAGCAGGTGGGGAGTACAGTATGAAAATTTTATTTATTGCTAATAGGGCTGAATTCGGGGGTGCACCAAAGTGTATGCTTGAATTGATTACCCAACTAATAGACAAATACGGAGTTACGATTGAGGTAGTTACTTCCAGCGAAGGTCCTATTGCAAAGTGGTGTATGGAGCATAATATAAGGTATTACGCTGTTGGACATACCTCCTTTGCAGTGGGGAAAGGTAGTACTGTTTTTCGGAGACTGGCTAAAACTGTCCTCACTCCTTATTATTTTTTAAAAAGTTAATAGCGAAATCGTTCTGCGTTCAAAAAAGCATGCGATAGTATTGACTTTAAGGATATAGATATTGTGCATACGAATTCAAATCGAGATTGTTTGGGTGCGATGCTTGCAAAAAAATACAAAAAACCACATGTTTGGCATTTGAGAGAGTTTGGACGAGAGGATTACGACTTACGGTACTTGATGCCTAATTATATACACTTCATGAATACAACTACGGATTATTTTGTTGCTATCTCTGATGCAGTGAAAAGGGCCTGGGTAGATAAAGGATTAAAAGAAGAAAGAATTTATAGGATATATGATGGAATTACGCTTCCTCAAGCGGAGACAATTCAAAAAGCAGATGCGTTTCATAATAGAGGTAATAAAAATACACTTCATATTGCATACTTGGGAATTGTGTGTCCGTCTAAGGGACAGCTAGATGCAACTAAAGCATTGTCATATCTAGATTTAAATATTGTTCAAAACATAAAGCTAGATTTTTGGGGAGATTATAAGTGTCTACCTGAGTTTACTCATGCTATTAATGCTTTTGCAGAAAAGCATGGATATCCAGAGGCAATTTCATTCAAAGGATTCACAGATAATATTTGGAATGAATTGCCTAAATACGATGCTGCAATGGTTTGTTCACGCTCGGAAGCTTTTGGGAGAATTACACCAGAGTATATGTCGCTAGGTCTTCAAGTGATTGCTTCAGATTCGGGAGCAAATCCGGAATTGATAGAGGACGGTGTCTCAGGTTATATATATAAACAAGCAGATTTGAAAGATCTGGCGGAAAAAATAAAACAGGTTTATATTCAAAACACTACTGATTGGAAAAAAATATCTAATAACGCAAAATTGAGGGTGGAAATTTTTTCAGATACAAATCATGCAAAAAATATGTACTCTTTTTATAGGCGTATAGTACACTAAAGGTTGGATAAACATATGACTGAAATAGTATTTATAATATTACAATATGGCAGATTTGAAGAAACAAAAAAATGTATTGAATCACTAATAGAAAAGGTGGACACAGATAGTTTTGCAATAATTGTGGTTGATAATTGCTCTCCAGATGGAGCTTACGAACAAACTCGAAGAGCTTTTGAGGTGATTAGTGATGACAGATTTTTTCTTCTGAAGAATGAGACGAATCTTGGATTTGCAAATGGGAATAATGTAGGTATTGCCTTTGCCCGGTCAGAGTTAGGAGCACAATTTGTTGCCGTTATTAACAATGACACCGAACTAATTTCTAATGACTTGTGCTCTAAATTGCGGGCAAAGTATAAAGAAACAGATTTTGCTGTGGCGGGGCCATTGGTCTTATCAGGAGATGGTAAGTATGTATCAAACCCCATGGGAATGAAGTTGTTCGAAGAACAGGAGATAGAGCATGAAATACGGCATTCAAAAAGAATGCTTAGGTTGAATCAGTATGGCTTGATAAAGATATACAATGCTTATAAAAGTATTTCTAGAAAGCCATCAACGGAGCAAAGGTATCATTCCGTGCACAAAGATTGTTTTGACGTAAAGCTACATGGTTGCTTTTTGGTATTTTCTCCTACTTTTTTTGAAAAACTACAGGGATTTAACGGCAAAACCTTTTTATATATGGAAGAAGACATCCTTTTGTTAGAATTATTAAAAAACAATATGCATAGTCTCTATACTCCGGAGATATGCATATTTCATAAAGAGGGTGCAACAACGCAGGAAATAAAGGGAAGAAAAAAGATTAACTTTATTTACTCTAATAGACTTAGGTCACAGGAGATTTATAGAGAACTGTTATTGAAGATGAAGGAAAGAACGGAGCACATGTGATGAGGAAAAACTTAAATACATATTTATTGTTTTTTGCGGCTATATTTATTATGTTCTTACCGAGAAGAGTATATATAGCGGGAGTTTATAGCTTTAGAGCAGTTATTTTAGGAATATTTTTGCTGTACATATTGAAGTATCGTATAATAAAAGTTCCCAAGTTACTTAAATCATTATCTTTTTTAATGTATCTGTTGTATTCATTCGTCAACTATGTTTTTTCATTCCAAATAATATCGGGAATCGGATTTTTAGTGGATACATTAATAATGATATGTCTAATAGCTGGGCTTATACGAGATAAAACCGATTTCAATCGGTTTATTGACACTTTTATAGGGATGCTAGCGATATATGACATCCTTGGGATCTTGGAAACTATTACGGGCATAAATGTTTACGATTTAGTGGCAGGAACTTCGGCCATCAACAGCTTTCGATTTGGTTTGACACGATTTTGTGGTGCGGGATTTGTATCTAGCAACAATGCGAACTTTTTGCTTTTGGCCAGTATAATAGTGTTGTATCGCATTTTACATTGTAATAGACGAAGAGCTATCCTGATAATAGTGTATATACTGAATACGATTGCTTTATTTTGTACGCTCACAAGGGCTTCAATATTACTATTTTTTGCACTGCAGTTGGTATGGCTTGTGAAAGCTGGATTGCTTCGATTTTTGAGACGCTATCTCTTGCGCACAATAGTTTCTGTTTCTCTTTTGATTGCT
>JAUNBT010000305.1 GCA_030526985.1 Lachnospiraceae bacterium
TTTGACGAGCTGCTTACTGCAGAAAAATCAAAACCATTTTTACTTTCTTTTATATAGTTTTCCATGATACCTCGTTTACAGTAGAATTTTACAATCATCTCCGGTGACGAATCCATGTTTGTCACAATGAAAGTGTACATATGAACAAACTGATTTGTAGGTTTTTCTACTTTGCATACGACACGACGTGGATACTTCCAGGAACCTGCCTGATACATGAAGTCCCCATAACAGACTGCATAGGATACAAGATCGTCCTTTGTAGTTTCCGTAAGACGTTCATCAATTTCAGATGCCATCTTGCGTAAGAGTTCACTCTGTTTCAGACGGATTGTGTAAGAAACCCCATTGGTTTCACACTGTTCATAAAGATCAGGTTTCGTAAAGCCGCTGTCTCCACGAAGAAGCAGTGGAATGTCCGGATAATCATTTAGAAATTCATCCAATAATGGCTGAAGGAAATCTTCAACTCCGGTGGAAGAATAATCAGATCCGTCACGCAACTGGATTTTTAATAAATCCCCTGTGATTCCATCGTAACAGACCAATGAATGATAACCATGACTTTGATAATGGTAGTTGAAAGCTTCACCTTTTTGATTCCCATAGGTATCAAGAAGCGTTGAATCAAGATCAAGAAGCATCATTTGGGGCTTTTTGATGTTATACACCACTTTACGAAATCTGCGCATGAGATTGTAAAACTGCTCTAAAGTCGACTCATTAAGAATTCTGCTAAGGTAACTGTAGAGGATGAAACAAAAGCGTTCGAAGAGGCAGAAGATAACATGGTAAAAAGTGCAGAAGAGGATACAGCATTACTGGCAAATGCACAACAAAAAACGAAAATTCTGTTGGAGGAATACATCAATAATATCGGAGAAGCGGTTGGAAAGAATTATTCAATTGAATGGAAATATTTATCCAGCACAAAATAAATTTACAGAGTAAAAAATAAGGCTGTTTGCGTATGCAAACAGCCTTTATTCTAATATTGGGACACGTTACGAGCTATTCAGGAATAATGTTAAAATATATCCATTTATCTTTGTACCATCCCACTGACTTTTTCTGTCTGTGCGGAAATATCCATCATTTCCCCGTCCGTGAGCCGGTCGGCTTTTTTCCTTGCGGTCATTTTTTGCAGGGTAGAGATTTCGGCTTTGATTCGCTTCTTTTCCTCTTTTTCTATCGTTTTTTTATTTTCCGCCAAGTATTGCTGTGCCTGATTGATTGCCTGCTGTGCCTCGCCAAGGACCTGCATTTTTTTCATTCGCAGACTGTCGTCAGCTTCGTAATTTTGTGCTTCATAGATTGCTCGTTCGATATCGGCGTCGGACATGTTGGAGCCAGAAGTAATGGTGATACTCTGCTGTTTTCCTGTACCTAAGTCTTTTGCGGAGACGCTTACGATGCCATTTGCGTCGATGTCAAAGGTAACCTCAATCTGCGGAACGCCAGCCAGGGCCCGTTTGATGCCGCTTAGGCGGAAATTACCAAGAAGAGTGTTATCTTTTGCAAACTGACGCTCGCCCTGCAATACCCGAATGTCAACGGAGGACTGAAAATTGGCCGCAGTAGAAAAAATCTGGCTTTTGCAGGTAGGAATGGTTGTATTCCGGTCGATTAGTCTGGTTGCCACTCCGCCAACGGTCTCGATGGAAAGGGAGAGCGGAGTTACATCCATTAAAATAATCTCGGAAGCGGTACCGGTTGTAATCTCACCGCCTAATTTGCCACCTTGGATTGCGGCACCTAAAGCGACACATTCATCCGGATTGATATTGTTGGATGGTTCGAGACCCGTAAGAGAGCTGACCTTTTGACGGACTGCCGGAATTCTGGTGGAGCCGCCGACTAATAGAACCATATTGAGCTGAGAAGAAGAAATTCCTGCGTCAGATAAAACCCGGCGAACCGGTTCTTCCGTCTGGTCAATCAAGTGTTTTGTCAATTGCTCAAAAAGGGCACGGCTAATATCCATCTGCAAATGTTTTGCCTCTCCCCGCACAGAAGTTAAAAAAGGAAGATTAATAGTAGCTGTTGTCTGTGTGGACAGCAGTTTTTTTGCATCTTCTGCCGCTTCCTGTACCCGATGATAAGCGGTCAGATCCTTTTTTAAATTCACTCTTTCCTGTTTTTCAAATTGTTCGATAATGTAATTAGTCAATACTCTGTCAAAATCATCGCCGCCCAAATGGTTATTTCCGGCGGTTGCCAATACTTCAATCAGGTTGTCACCGATTTCAATTAAAGAGACGTCAAAAGTACCTCCGCCAAGGTCGTATACGAGGATTTTTTGTGCCTGTCCGTGGTCCAGACCATATGCCAAAGCCGCAGAAGTCGGTTCATTGATAATCCGCAGCACTTCAAGACCGGCGATTCTCCCCGCATCTTTGGTTGCCTGACGCTGTGCATCATTAAAATAGGCTGGTACTGTGATGACTGCTTTGTCTACTTCGGTACCCAGATAGCTTTCCGCATCCTTTTTTAATTTCATTAAAATAAACGCAGAAATCTCCTGGGGAGTATAGTCTCTGCGTTCTATCCGTTTCTTATATGCAGTTCCCATTTCTCTTTTAATAGAAGAGATAGTCCGGTCTACGTTGGCTGCAAGCTGTCGTTTTGCAATAGAGCCTACCAGTCGCTGTCCTTCCTTTGAAAATGCCACAACAGACGGTGTGGTTCTCTCTCCTTCTGCGTTTGGAATGACAACAGGCTGCCCGCCTTCCATTACAGCTACGCAGCTGTTTGTAGTTCCAAGATCTATCCCGATTACTTTTCCCATAAAATAGTTTCCTCCCTGTGTATGATAAATCGTTAAAGCTTAATAAGTGATTATACTCCCGTAAAAGAAAGAATCAAGAAAGTTCACAGCGAATTCATAAAAAGTTCGCAATTTGCAAACATTCCACAGTGCAGAATTACCAATTTCAAATCTGATTTTTTGTGGAAAAATTTAAAAAAAAGCTGTTGACTTGTTGTGTGACATCAGATATAATTAATACTACAACAAAGGAGTTGTATGATTAGTAAAAGGACGTAATTGACATGCATGGTCCTCGAAAGAGGAGAAAAATCCAGCATAATTCCTATTTTCTCCTCTTACGCAACTACAAAAACAAAAAACAAAATGATACATTCCACAACATGGAATAAAGGAGGTAAATTCAATGACAGAAATTCGTTGGCATGGCCGGGGTGGTCAGGGTGCTTTTACCGCAGCAAGACTTTTAGGTAATGCGGTGTCCATCTATGAAGAGAAATATGCGTTAGCATTTCCTTCCTTCGGACCAGAAAGAAGAGGTGCTCCGGTATTAGCTTTCACAAGAATCGATG
>JAUNBT010000032.1 GCA_030526985.1 Lachnospiraceae bacterium
GACAGAGAAAAATAAGAAAGGGCTATCACGCATTAGCATGCGTGATTTGGTTCAAATATCAAAAGAAGGATCGTGCTTGTCAAGTATGTGCTTATTCATAACATTGAGACTTGATGTCGCATATTTACAGTAATCACACACAAGCTCTGTTTTGTCTTCTACCAGGTCATCTCGCTTTTTTCTATAGTCGTAAACCTCAAAGGAAGTACAGTTATGCCCATTATGAAGTATATGCATTTCAAATTCATCTATATCCGGTGATAGATATCCACACGCAAGACATTCACTCATAGTGTAACGCCAAACTTTTTCAGGAAGCACTTCACTTTTATCTACATACGTATAAGTTGACCACCACGTACAGCGATGTGTAGCAAATTTATCATAATGAGCCCACCTTTTAGCATAATTATATGTTTGATAGTCGCATTTATACAGTTGTCCATCATATTCCTTATATGATGTATCTGTATGTTTTGCTTCTTCTACATGCTTAATCATATTATCCTCGTCATCTGTTATACAGCCACAGAAAATACATTTGTACTTATATCCAGAATCTCTATTATGACATGTTCTCATATGACCGTATATGGTTTTTGGATCATTTAGATTACCTGACGTAAAAAGAACTTTTGTTTGAAAATCACAGTCTGGACATTTATATTCATATCCATAACGTGCGTAATCCGACGAAAATGTATGTTGACTTTCTGTCAAATGCTCATCCATTTTTTTATAATCCTTTGTTCTGTAGCCGCATGTACATATTCCCAGTTCACCATCATATACTTGTTCCAAATTATCAGAATCTTCCATCCCCTTTACCGTAACCTTACATCTATATTTCGCGTTACCAACTGCAGCTGTAATGATTGCAGAACCTTTCTTTTTACCAACAACCTTACCGTTTGAATTTACAGTAGATACAGACTTCTTATTTGATGTCCATCTTACTTTTTTGCTATTGTAAAGAAGCTTTAGTTTATAGCTCTTATTTGTATTAAGCGTAATGGCTTTCTTTGATAATACCGGCTTTTTAACAACAACCTTGCATTTATACTTAGACTTACCAACCTTGGCAGTAATAACAGTGGTACCCTTTTTCTTACCAGTAACTTTACCTTTAGAGTTGACAGTAGCCACAGACTTCTTACTAGAAGACCATTTTACTTTATTCTTATTATTAGAAATCTTCAAATTATAAGTCTGTTTTACGCCGATCGTAATCTGTGATTTTGACATTTTCGTGTTGCTTGCAGCTGATACGGTAACAGCTGAGGTGAATAGTAATATCATACACAACATTAACGCATAAATTTTTTTGTTCATAGTATACTCTCCTCGTATATGCTACCATTTTATTTATTTTTTCCACAGCATTTCTTGTACTTTTTACCACTTCCACAAGGACAAGGATCATTTGGATATATCTTCTCAGCTTTCACTACTGGAATCTGTTTCGGTGCTGTAAATTCATCAAAAATATCATCATCTCCCATTTCCCAATTATGTATAGATTCTTCAAACTTATCTAATTGTTCCTGAAACCACTTACCTTCCTCATGCTTTCCAACTTGCTCTGCCAGTTGCTTCGCACGCATAAAAAGAAATGAATTATCTGCATTACATGACACTCCCCAGGTAACCTTTCTAACCAGCTCGTACGCCTTCTGTGTATTTCCATTTTTCTGAAGAAGCAGGCAGTAACCACTGATTCCGTTGCAATTCCTTGGTTCATTTTCTAACCAAGATTCATAGGACGCAAAGGCTTCTTCCTTGTTTCCTAGATCAAAAAGTGAATCTGCTATTCCACATCTAAAACAGCTTTCATTATCATCATCTGCCCAATCAAATAGTTCTAACATTTTCTTACAATATGTAATTCTTTCCTCGCTTTTTTTTGCATTACCCAACTCCATCTCATAGTCCTGGGTCCAGCCATCAATTGCATACATATAATCCTGTTCTTCCATCAGTTGATAGATTGACACTTTTTCAGATTGCTGCTCCATGATTGACTGAAATACATCCCATGCCTTGTTCCAAAGATCTAACCCTTCTTCTCGCTTATCTTCATCGAAGCAGTCATATCCATCCATTACATATTGATCCCATGTATCCCACTCTGTTTCAACATGATGATTATCTTCAAAATCAATACTTTGCTGCAACATTTCTTCTAGACTTTTTTGATACTTTTTCTCATCGAAGTTCTTACCCTCTTTTAAATTATCATAAATCTCTATCAGTACAATTGAGCCTATTTTATCCTTTGCCTCCGCCTTTGAATATCCTGCTTCCTGCAATTTTTCATATACTTCCTTTGTACATGGTGGATTATTTGCCTCCAATTGATTGTCAACTACTTCTAAAATCGTTTTCTTTAATCGTAAATTTGACATTAAATACCTCCATAATTATCTATAAAATTTCCCTCTAATGTAGCTACACGTGCAAACGAAAAAGGAATACTTGCAATTTGTTGATCTCCACATATAGAAAAATATTTCACATTCTTTTACCAACTCAACATTTGCTGTGGAGACAACTGGAACTCTTCAGATAACTACCATTCTATTTCTTCTGGATACTCCAGTTTTGGATCTTCTAACGCATAAATGTTCGTCTTGTACTCTTTTGCCCAATACTTCAGATTTTGTTCCATTGAATAATATGCATACGGCTTTTTCACAATTCGTTTTGCGATATTCCGAAGCTTATCTTTTCTTTTATCCACCGGTGTCTTATATAATTCAATATTGCATTTATCAATATAATGCGTTGCATAATCCATATATGCTTCTCTTGTCAAATGATATGAATGAATGATTTTTTCAAGCTCATCATCTCCAATTACCTGTCCTAAAGCCTGCCAGATACCACCGCATAAAACATCTAAATTTGCTTTATCTCTCATCAGATTCGAATATGGCACTGGTGGTATACTCATTTCTGATTTATTCGCACGGCTTCCATAATATTTATCTGAAAGCATATACATATGAGGAACTGCTGCCGCAACAAATATTGCTTCTGGAAACAATATCTCTACACTATAATAAACATTCTGTTCTGGGGTAATCACCTCATGCCACTTCATTTTGTCCCGATCCATATTGTTATCCACAAGAATAACATCCCTGTCACCCTGATATGCATGCTTGATATCATAACAGATTCCAAGAAGTCTATTTTTCACGCCATAATACATATCTTCAGGATCATCATCCAAACCAGTGATGCTGTATATGCTATCAACCAGCTGTGAGAAATCATTATAATCTCCTTGTATCGTTATCCCCATAAGATGCTCTGTTGGTTTTGTCCGTAGCATGTGTACCACCCTCCAATATTTAAAACGTTGGCTTCAATTTCATCACTGTCTGATTATTGATAACTGTTTTCTCAAGTTCATAAAAATTCTCTTTTGTAGCAAAAAAATTCTTAGGATTTCTCCCGATAATCAAATACTGATTCTTATCATCCAAAGAAATATGTTTTCTAATTTTATCTGTCAGGAGAACGTCTGCATTATCAATAACAATTAATTTTCTTTCTGCAAAGAAAATATTATCCTCTATTTCTTCCTGAGTATTCAGGTAATTGAAGCATATAACATCTGGATTACTTGCTTCACATTCACTTATAAAAGAAAAAACCATTGTCTTTCCTGTCCCTGCCGATCCAGTCAAAATCGTTATATTATTTTGAAATGTAAAATCAATCACAACTGATTCATGAACAGTTCTTAAATGGTCAAGAACTAAAGGCTTACTCTTCATATATTTAGATATCCTTTCCATAAATTCGCTCAAACTATGTTATATATACATTTTTGAAACATTATTGCTCTATAAATTATCTATAATGAACTGCCCTATTGCTGTTGCAGCCGCAACAAATTCTGTAATTCCTTTAGTCCAAGCAAACCTTTACTCTACTTCTATAAATCTATATCTTCCCAATCCAAATCCCTTTACAGGTTCTATAATTCCCGCTTTTTTCATTGCGGTAATAATATTAGCCGCTTTTGTTTTTGAGCAATCTAACCACACCGTTATATCTGCCTGCCTAAACACAATATCTGTCTTACATTTATCAAAAATCAATTCAATATTATTTCTAAATACATTCGATAATCCTGCATCTTTCAGTATTCTTTGATACTTATCAAATTCACTGACCACATAGCTGTTCACTTTTTTCTGGTCACTGTTCATTTTCCGGTCAGTACTGACCACATTTCTGAACATTGTAACCATAAATCCATCTCCAAACTCTTCAAACAGCGGTTCTCTAAGTCCTTAATTCCTCCAACTCCTTCAATATATAATGAATTAATTACCATCAACTGCTATCTCAGCGATTACCTGCCATATAACATAATCTATGCAATTATGAAACTAATCAAACTCGCCAAGTTAAAATTGGTTCTAAACAATTTTGTTTTGGAAATATGATACCTGGTGAGTTCATTTGATTCCAATTCTCTAATATCTATACGATTTCCTGATTTCTGTTATCATTTTGTTATCGGCGGGGTGTTATCAATCAGACATGGCTCCCGCAGTGCATATATAAAAATCTCAGAAAAAGCTATTTCTCCAACAACTTGTTGGACTTTTTCATCCAGTCACCCTTTTATCTCCAGAATCCAATACTCTTTTATTGCTCAAAATAATCCAAGTCTATTCTCTTAATTAATATTTCTCTTTCAGTAGAAACGCCCAAATTATATTGTATCATTAACTCTGTCAATTTCTTTCCATCAATCAAAACAATATCCGAATGTGGATAGTTCCTGGCAAATTCTATTGCTCCAGTCGAAAAATGTGAAGTAGTTATAAATGCGCCTCTTGTAACAGAACCCAGTGCACCTGCAAAACTCTGGATTTCTGGTCTACCTACAGAATGATCAACTGCATATCTTTTTGCTTGGATAAATATGGGATTAAATCCCAACGGATCAGTTTTTATTACCCCATCAATACCACCATCATTTGATGCCGGTGTAACGGAGCCTTTTCCATATCCCATTTTTTCTAATAAGTCTGTTACTATTTTTTCAAAAAACTTATCCCCATCCCTTCCCTGTATTTCCATAATGGAATTCATTAATTCATAAGCTAATTGCTCTTGCATCTCTTTAATTGTAGTATCCAGACGTTCCATAGGGCTAATATCGCCCATCTCAGCACTACCAGAAAGTGTCTCAACAGCATCTTCTAATCCCTGCAATCTTGCGTTTCTATCTTTACGTAATTCTCTTATGAAATCGTCCAGATTTAACCTGCGCTCCAAAATAGCTTTTCCCGAATTTGAAACTGAATATACTCCTCTTTTCTTTCTCGTAATATAACCAGCATCACTCAGCCATGAAACAGCCCATCCAACACGGCTTTCATATACCGGCACTCCACTGCTTGTGATTTGCTCCTGTTCTTCCCGCGATAAAGCAAGTTTCCTGCAAACTTCCTTCTTTGCATCGCTTCTAGAAAATTCATCCGCCCCGGACATGATCTCCAATACAAGTTTAAACATTTCATTTTGCTTTGGTATTCCCATTTTATATCCTTCCTCACTTATATTTTCAAATGTATTTCTGCATATTGGATTAATAGCTGTCGTTCATTATTTATACGTTTAGCCTGTTCCCCATGAGTGTTCAATTTAAACTCGCTTATAACCAGCATTATTCGTATTCCCATCAGGTTCTAACACTCCGACTTCCACCAATTTCTTCAGATATCTCCACGCTGTCGCTGCTGATTTTCCAGTCAACTGCTCTGCAGTATCCGTTTTAATTTCTTGATTGTCTTCCAGATATTCAATAATAGGAAGAAGTCTTTCATATTCTTTTACACTCAAAACTTCTTTCAAACTTCTTTCCTTTTTTTGATTAAAGTTTTCATCTTCCTTCATTACACCCGCCTCATCTGGCAGCATCTTCAAAATCAATGTGACCTGATTTAGAATGGTATCCTCAATCAACTCCGGAGTTTTCCATCTCTGCTCTTTCCATGCATTTAATATCGTAGGAAAGCCGGATTCCACATTATCCCCATAACCCACCATACGCAGCATGGATTCAATTCTGGGATTTCTTGCCTTAGAATTGCCACCATGGTATATCTGTTCTTTAGGGATTTTCAGTACGCCGGGATTCGTGACTTCAAAACCATCTGCTGCCTTAATCACCTTCAATGTGCCCGTGAGCATATAATCGGCGTGTATAACCATATTTACACATGCCTCCCTGACCGCTTTATGCAATGGCGTATCATCGCTGCGGGTATATCCCTTCAGTTTAAAAGGTTTTGGCAATTCTGCTGTGAGTTTTGGCATCACTTTTCCCAGAAAATTGAAGAGATTATTCTCCCATGTGCCATCGTAAGTAATCCGGTCATTCCATCGAACATCATCGGTCTTATGCGATTCATCTCGATAGTCCATGAAAATATTATCAAAGACCTCTCGAACTGCAAGTCCATTTCCAAACATCATAAGCCCAGCCAATGTCAGCCCTCTATGCCTTTATTACGATCCTTCCGGTATCCACCCAGCATTTCCAGAAAACGCTGATCATCGTAGGTATTCCAAATATGCTCCGGATTTTCGTTCTGAAATCTGGTGCGATACGCCCGTAAGGTCTCTTTATCCAAATCCTCCATGGTATAATGCTCAATCACCATGTCATCATTTCCTTCTGGGTTTTGGTCACGGATCATGCCCGCACTTCTTCATTCGCGCAATGATAATCGCCTTCATGGTTCCTCTTATAAGAGCCTTTAAACGGATTCTCTCCAATGTAAACCGGCCGCTCCTTAAAGTCTGCTCTTGGAACTCGGATTACAATCAAAACAATCCCATCATCTTCGACTGGAAACACATCTTCGTCTTTCAGAAGGTTGACATTTACCTTATTCCCATTTATGGTATTCCAAAAATCTTCCATCTGCTTTTTGTAATTATCGATTCCCTGAATGATATAGCGTTCCTCTGGAAGCTTCTTTTTCTTATCCTCTTTAACACCAAGGACAAATGTATCCGCCTTTTGTATTTGCAAAAGCAGAATAGGATTCATAGGCAGCCTTAGGCACATTACTCTCTGCTGCTTTGCATTCCACGTCTACCTTTTCGCCTTTGTAAATCAGTTGTTTTAGTTCTTGCATGTCCATGTTGGCGTGCTCCTTCCTATGAATCAATTAACTCAATTTCAAATCAAGATATATGGCATTTTCCAGACAGTGTCTAGATTTTTAAAGATAATATAGCATTTACACATGATATATTTCCATTGTGTTGTACCAAATTGCTGGTGCGATAGCTAGCGTGTTTTGGTTGTTCAAAATATGATGCTTCACATATGAATTATAACATCAAGAAGCTAATCTTAAAAGAAAAAAAGCACGAAGGTAGATAATATCATACCTCATGCTCTTGAAAACCACCGAATACTATTCAAACTCAATCGTCCCCGGCGGCTTAGAAGTCAGGTCGTACATGACTCTGTTGACTCCTTTGACTTCGTTGATGATTCTGCTTGTTACTTTAAACAGTACTTCATACGGAATCTGGGCTGCTTCGGCTGTCATGAAGTCGCTGGTGAGTACGGCACGGAGTGCAACTGCGTAGTCGTAGGTTCTCTCATCGCCCATGACACCAACGGAGCGCATGTTTGTAAGACCTGCGAAATACTGACCTAAATCTTTTGCGATTCCAGCTTTGGCAACTTCTTCCCGGTAGATAGCGTCTGCTTCCTGCACGATGTGTACTTTCTCAGCTGTGACCTCTCCAATGATACGGATACCTAGACCTGGACCCGGAAATGGTTGTCTGTAGACGAGATTCTCTGGAATGCCCAGTTCAAGACCGGCTTTCCTTACCTCATCTTTAAATAATAAACGAAGTGGTTCAATAATTTCTTTAAAATCGACTACGGACGGAAGTCCTCCCACGTTGTGGTGGGATTTGATTACAGCGGATTTGCCAAGGCCGGATTCGATTACGTCCGGATAAATGGTTCCCTGTACAAGGTAGTCTACTTTGCCAATCTTTTTGGCTTCTTCCTCGAATACGCGGATGAATTCTTCTCCGATAATTTTACGTTTTGCTTCTGGCTCTGTGACACCGGCAAGTTTACTGTAATAACGTTCCTGTGCATTGACACGGATAAAGTTCAAGTCGTAGGGGCCTTCCGGGCCAAAGACTGCTTCCACTTCATCTCCCTCGTCCTTTCTTAAAAGGCCGTGATCGACAAAGACACAGGTTAACTGCTTACCAATTGCTTTTGATAATAAGACAGCCGCAACGGAGGAATCTACACCACCGGAAAGGGCACATAATACTTTGCCATCTCCAACCTTTTCCCGGACTGCTTTGATTGTATCGTCTACGAAAGAGGACATCTTCCAGTCTCCCTTGCAGCCGCACACTTTATAGACAAAGTTGGAAAGCATCTTCATACCTTCCTGAGTATGCATTACCTCTGGGTGAAACTGGGTTGCATACAGTTGTTTCGCAGGGCACTCCATTGCCGCTACCGGGCATACTGGGGTGGAAGCTGTTATCGTAAATCCTTCCGGTACTTTTGCAATATAATCTGTATGACTCATCCAACAGATTGTCTTTTCTGCTACATCTTCAAATAAGACTGAAGATGGATTTACATCTACTTCTGTTCTGCCATATTCGCTGACAGGAGCTGTCTCTACGGTTCCACCTAATAAATAGGACATCAACTGGGAACCATAACAGATTCCAAGGATTGGAACACCGAGTTCAAAAATCTCTTTTCCACAGCGAGGGGAATCCTCACCGTATACACTGTTTGGTCCTCCGGTAAATATAATTCCCTTCGGATTCTTTGCTTTTATCTCATCTAAACTAAGGGTGTAGGGGTGAACTTCGGCATAAACATTACATTCGCGCACGCGACGGGCAATCAACTGGTTATATTGACCACCGAAGTCCAGAACAATTATCATCTCTTTTTCCACGTATATTCCTCCTAGTATTTTTTCGTTCTTCTATTCTACACCATTTTTTGTCTGGAAACAACTCTTTTTGTCGATAAGGCAGTAATCTTTAAAGGAACTGGCGCATCTCCTCCATATTCCGTTCCTCTGTTTTTAAGAGGCGTTTTGCCAGATCGCAAATCTTAGGGTTGGTACCGGCATATTCCCGCTGACGCCGGATTATCTTTGTAACCCCCATGGCACTGCCCTGATACATCATCTCTGCCAAATGATCAGTGGACGGGTCGCTCATGGTCTTCATCATCGTCATTGCTTTCGATGAAAGCTTTGCCATGGAAGAAATATCCTCCGGTTTTTCTTTTCTCTCATAAAGTAATTTGTCTGCTTCCTCAAAAATCCGGCTGTACTCTTCTTTTTGGACTTCTAAAACTTTTCTGAACTTTTCATCCTGGGCATAAGGAAGAATCTCGTCAATTCCGGTACATCCCATCTGTGTATTTTTCCTAATATCGTTTAACATTTCTACATCATTCAGCATTCTATTTTCCTTTCTTTGTATGGATTTTTATTAGTATGTCCACACTTTGGGAAAATACAAATGCCTGTAGATAAAATCTATTTTATTTTTGACGGTCTGCCATCTGAAACCAGTTCTCCTTGCGGGTTCCGAGGCATCCCTCTAACTTCTTCTGAAGTCCGCCATATGCATCTCCACTAAAGAATTTTGCCTGTGCCGGACAGACCTGCATACAAGCACCGCAACGGATGCATACAGATGAATCAATCTCCTTCGGATTGTCTTTGCTGATTGCCCGAACCGGACAACGGTTGATACATAATCCGCAATAGAAACAGGATTCCTTTGTCTCAACCGTAAATGGAAGTGGCCCCATCGGCGGTTTTTCATAAGGGAACTGTCCTGGAATTGCCAACGGCTGAACGTCATAATGTACCAGCAGTCTGAGCACTTCTCTCGCCTGTTTTCCAAACGCCTCTAACTCAGCCACATCTTCTGCGTCCGGACGATGTTGTCCTAATTCTTTCAAATAGGTATGTTGTGCTGCAAAATATCCAGCTCCCGCTGGTGTAAATCCCTTATCTGCCATAATCTTCTTCAGTTCTAAAAGGGCATCACCGATTGTGTTGCATCCATAAGATACAGTCAAAATCGTCGGTGTATTAATACCATGGAAATGCTCCAATGCTTCTGTCACTGCTGCCGGGAGACGTCCACCGTATACCGGAGCACAGATAATGACCAGATCATTCTCTTTAAATTCATGTTTCTGCTGTCTTACCTCATAATCTGTCAAATCAATATCCGCAATCGGATAATCCTGAAATGCACTGCCGATTGCCTTTACAATTCTCTCGCTTCCTCCAGTCGGACTGAAATAAATCTGATATACCTTTAAAATCTTCATAAAATAAAATACCTCCTCTAATATTACGATGTAGAGGGTCAAATGTATTTGACCCTGTGATGCATCCATTTTCCGAACATATCTTATTTTATTTTACGCCCGTTTCCTTAAGAAAACAAGCAACATAATTGCATTAGTCTGCTTATTTCTTGGCAAAAAATGTGGCTCTTTTCCTGTTTTTCTTGCCCGATGCTGATATCCTTACGACACAGAAGGAGAATCCTTAGTTTAAATACTTTTTCAAATACTTTCCTGTATAAGAAGCTTCCACTTTCGTAATCTCTTCCGGTGTTCCCTGGGCAACAACAGTTCCACCGCCTTCGCCGCCTTCTGGGCCCATATCAATAATGTAATCTGCCGTTTTTATCACTTCGAGATTGTGTTCAATGACCACAACCGTATTGCCTCCCTCGCACAGCTTTCCTAAAATATCGGTCAGCTTATGAACATCGGCAAAATGAAGTCCTGTTGTCGGTTCATCCAGCACATAAATTGTTTTACCGGTACTCCGCTTGCTTAGTTCTGTTGCCAGCTTAATTCTCTGTGCCTCACCGCCGGACAGAGTCGTCGAGGGTTGTCCTAATTTTACATAGGAAAGTCCCACATCCTGCAGAGTTTTTATCTTACGCTGGATACTTGGTACATTTTCAAAGAAGGGTACTGCCTCTTCCACTGTCATATCAAGGACATCGAAAATACTCTTTCCTTTGTATTTCACTTCCAAGGTCTCTCTGTTATATCGATGGCCATGGCACACCTCACATGGGACATAGACATCCGGAAGAAAATGCATCTCAATCTTGATAATTCCGTCTCCGGTACATGCTTCGCATCGTCCACCTTTTTTATTGAAACTAAACCTTCCCTTGTTGTATCCTTTCGCCTTGGCATCCTTTGTCATAGCGAACAAATCCCGAATCTGATCAAATACCCCTGTATAAGTGGCCGGGTTAGACCGGGGCGTTCTTCCAATCGGAGACTGGTCAATATTGATAATCTTATCTAGCTGTTCTATTCCCTTAATTCCTTTATGTTTTCCCGCTTTCGTTTTGGCACGGTTCAGCGTTTTTGCCAGATGTTTATATAAAATCTCATTGACAAGGGAACTCTTACCGGAACCGGACACACCGGTCACACAAGTCATGATGCCAAGCGGAATATCTACATTAATATTTTTTAGATTATTTTCCTGTGCACCCTGCACGGTAATCCATCCTGTCGGTTCTTTTCTCTTATCAGGAACAGGAATCCGAATCCTTCCACTTAAATAAGCTCCAGTCACAGACTCCGGTACCTGCATAATTTCTTCTGCCGTTCCCTCTGCCACAACTTCACCGCCAAATTCACCGGCTCCCGGTCCGATATCTACAATATGATCTGCCGCAAGCATTGTATCCTCATCATGTTCTACCACAAGCAAGGTATTGCCCAGATCTCTTAAATTCTTAAGCGTATGGATCAATTTGTCATTGTCACGCTGGTGAAGACCGATACTGGGTTCATCCAGAATATAGGCCACACCTACAAGACCAGAACCAATCTGCGTCGCCAGACGAATCCTCTGGGCTTCACCGCCAGATAAAGTTCCGGTTGGTCTGGAAAGTGACAGATAATCCAATCCCACATCATGGAGAAATCCGACTCTCGCTTTAATTTCTTTTAATACCTGCTTTCCAATCAGAAGCTGACGTTCACTAAGCGGCATCGTCTCCAAAAATTCCAACAATTTCTTAACGGATAAATTCGTAATATCCGCAATATTCTTATCCGCTACCGTCACTGCTAAAGATTCCGGTTTCAAGCGCTGTCCGTGACAGGTCTCACAGGGCGTTATGGTCATATAGCTCTCATACTCTGCCTTCATTCCCTCGGAGGATTCCCGGTAACGGCGCTGGACATTACGAATCAGCCCCTCAAATGCCACATCGTAGACTCCTTCTCCACGCTGTCCTTTATAATAAACCTTCACTTCATGACCGTTTGTTCCATAAAGGATAATATTCTGTGCTTCCTCGCTCAACTCTTCAAATGGTGTCTCCAAATCGAAATCATATTCCTCCGCTAAAGCATTCAAAATAGCCCTAGAAAAGCTCTTCTTATCTGTGCTCGACTGCCATCCGGTTACGGTAATCGCTCCGCCCGCAATACTTAAAGAACGGTCTGGAATCATAAGATCCACATCGAATTCCATCTTATATCCCAAACCGGCACAGGTCGGGCAGGCACCGAAAGGATTATTAAAAGAAAAGCTGCGCGGCTCCACCTCATCAATGCTGATATTACAATCCGGACAGGAAAAGCTCTGGCTGAAATGAATCTCTTCTCCGCCAATTACATCAACGCTCAACAATCCATCCGACAAATGGAGTACTGTCTCAATGGAATCTGCCAGTCGTTTCTCCATACCCTCGCGAACTACAAGACGGTCCACAACAATCTCAATGTTGTGCTTTTTATTCTTCTCAAGCTTAATCTCCTCAGACAAATCATAAATGTTGCCATCTACACGCACTCTCACATAGCCGCTCTTCTTCGCCTGGGAAAATATCTTAACGTGCTCTCCCTTTCGACCCCTCACAATCGGAGCCAAAAGCTGCAATTTTGTTCCTTCTTCCATCTTCATAATGGAATCAACCATCTGATCTACCGTCTGTTTGTGAATCTCTCTGCCGCACTTTGGACAATGGGGAATTCCCACTCTCGCATAGAGCAGACGAAAATAGTCATAAATCTCCGTCACCGTTCCCACCGTCGAACGGGGATTCCGGTTCGTAGACTTCTGATCAATAGAAATGGCCGGAGAAAGTCCCTGAATCTTATCCACTTCCGGTTTTTCCATCTGTCCTAAAAATTGTCTTGCATAGGAGGAAAGAGACTCCATATATCTTCTCTGTCCCTCCGCATATATCGTATCAAATGCCAGGGATGACTTACCGGAACCACTAAGGCCTGTAAGAACCACAAATTCATTCCTGGGAATATTCAAATCAATGTTTTTCAGATTGTGCTCTCTGGCACCTCGTATTTTTATATATTCTTTCTTCTTTTCCATCTTATCTTTCCTATTCATCATAATCCCGAAGGGCAATCTTTAATTCCTTTAACTCATCACGAAGAACAGCCGCCTCCTCAAAATTAAGCTCTGCTGCTGCTTTATTCATCTTCTTATTCAACTTGGCAATCATCTCCGTCAGCTCTTTTTTACTCATAGATTCAATCTCTTTCTTATTCGCATCCGGATCTTCTTCCTCATCACTGGAAATGCTAATCAAATCTCTGACTGCCTTCATAATTGTCTGCGGTGTAATCCCATGTTCTTCATTATATGCGTTCTGTATTCCTCTTCTTCGTTCTGTCTCACTGATTGCCTTCGCCATCGAATCTGTCATATTGTCCGCATACATAATCACTCTTCCCTCTGAATTACGGGCTGCACGTCCAATGGTCTGTACAAGGGAAGTCTCCGAGCGGAGGAATCCTTCCTTATCTGCATCTAAAATTACCACAAGGGCAACTTCCGGAATATCTAATCCCTCACGGAGCAGGTTAATGCCCACAAGTACATCAAACACATCCATACGCAGATCTCTTACAATCTCAACTCTCTCTAAAGTATCAATATCAGAATGGAGATATTTTACCCGAATACCCGAATCTTTCAGATAATCCGTCAGATCTTCTGCCATCCTTTTCGTAAGGGTCGTCACTAATACCTTATGTTTCTTTCCGATTTCCCGGTTAATCTCTGTGAGCAGATCATCAATCTGTCCTTTTACCGGCCGAACCTCAATTGGCGGATCTAACAATCCTGTCGGGCGGATAATCTGCTCTGCACGGAGCATCTCATGTTCTGCCTCATACACATTCGGTGTAGCAGATACAAACATCATCTGGTCTATCTTCTGCTCAAATTCCTGAAAATTAAGCGGCCGGTTATCTAAGGCAGAGGGCAGACGAAATCCATAATTGACCAGTGTCTGCTTTCTCGAACGGTCTCCGGCATACATACCCCGCACCTGTGGAATCGTAATATGTGACTCGTCCACAATCATAAGGAAATCATCCTCAAAGAAATCAATCAATGTATTAGGCGGCTCTCCCGGAGCAAGTCCTGTCAAATGTCTGGAATAATTCTCAATTCCAGAACAAAAACCAGTCTCCTTTAACATCTCCATATCAAAGTTGGTTCTCTCTCCAATCCGCTGTGCCTCTAACAGTTTATCGTTCTCCTTAAAATAGGCAATCTGCTCCGCCAATTCCGCTTTAATATTCTTTACCGCTTCTTCTATTTTATCCGGTGATACCACATAATGAGAAGCCGGGAAAATCGCAACAAAATTCAAGCTGGCTTTAATCTCTCCCGTCAGCAGATCCACCTCTGTAATCCGGTCAATCTCATCTCCAAAAAATTCAATTCTGACCGCTTCCTCAAAGGTCGACACCGGCACAATCTCCACCACATCCCCTTTCACCCGAAAAGTTCCTCTGTGAAAATCCATCTCATTTCTTACATACTGCATATCAATCAATGCGTCAATTACGGTATCCCTATCTTTCATCATTCCTGGACGAAGCGAAAGCATCATCTTCGTATAATCTTCTTTATTACCTATTCCATAAATGCAGGAGACAGAAGAAACAACAATCACATCCTTCCGCTCAATCAACGCAGCCGTCGCACTGTGACGCAACTTATCTATCTCGTCATTGACAGCGGAATCCTTCTCTATATAAGTATCAGTAGAAGGTACATAAGCCTCCGGCTGATAGTAATCATAATAAGACACAAAATATTCCACCGCATTATGAGGGAAAAATGCCTTAAACTCACTGTAAAGCTGTGCTGCTAAAGTTTTATTATGTGCCAGAATCAAAGTCGGCTTATTCAGCGCCTGAATGACATTCGCCATCGTAAATGTCTTGCCAGATCCTGTCACACCAAGAAGAGTCTGAAATTGATTCCCTTCCTGAAATCCTTTCACCAATGCGTCAATCGCCTGGGGCTGATCCCCCGTGGGCTGATACTCAGATACTAATTCAAAATGATCCATGAAAGTTCCTCCTTTATGAATCGATCTATGAAAACCTGGGAAACAAATTCATTTCCCAATCACCTCTTATCGACTTCTACGATTATATCACAGTGAATAGTCATTTGCAAACAAATGTTCCTGTCATTATTTGTCTCTTTTTCTTCCTTTTTTCTTTCGAATCAGAATACGTATCTGTATTTTAAAAAAAAATCACGCGCATTGTTAGCACTCATCTAAAATGAGTGCTAATTTTCTCTTGACATTTAAAAGCGGGGGTATTATCATATTGTTTAAATCAGAGAAACTACTCAGTGCAAACTTTGGAGACCTTCGGTTTCCTCAAAACAGCGATAAATCAGAAAAAAGGAGTGTATTAAAATGAAGCAGGGAAGTTTATCCATCAACAGTGAAAACATTTTTCCAATTATTAAAAAATGGCTTTATTCTGACCATGATATTTTCTACCGCGAGCTGATTTCCAATGCCTGCGATGCAATTACCAAGCTGAAAAAATTAGAGATTATGGGCGAGTTCGACGCTCCGGAAGACAACCACTATCAGGTTGATGTAATCGTAAGCCCAGAAGAGAAAACAATCAAAATTATTGATAACGGTATTGGTATGACCGCTGATGAAGTTGAAAAATATATCACTCAGATTGCATTTTCCGGTGCAGAGGCATTTTTGGAGCATTACAAAGATAAGACCAACGATGACCAGATTATCGGACATTTTGGACTTGGATTCTATTCTGCATTTATGGTAGCAGATAAAGTATCCATTGATACCCTTTCCTATGAGAACGGTGCAAAAGCAGTTTATTGGGAATGTGACGGTGGAACCGAATATACTATGGAAGACAGTGACAGAGAGATTCGTGGTACCGAGATTACTCTATATCTGAATGAAGAGAGCTTTGAGTTTGCCAATGAATGGAGAGCAAAAGAGGTCATTGAAAAATACTGCTCTTTCATGCCAGTTGAGATTTATTTTACCAATGCGGACGCACCTACCAAAGAAGAGGAAGAGGCAAAGGAAGATATTCCAGATGTAATCGATGCAGAAGAGGAAACCTTCGAGGGAGAAGAAACCGAAAACTCCGACAGCGATTCAGAAAAAGAAGAGGCAAAAGACGCTTCTACAGAGGATTCCGAAGCTGAGGATTCTTCTGAGGAAGAAAGCGAAGAAGAGAAAAAGCCAACTCCAATCAACGACCCACATCCTCTCTGGAACAAACACCCAAATGAGTGCAGTGATGAGGAATATAAAGAATTTTACCGCAAAGTCTTCCATGACTACAAGGAACCTTTATTCTGGATTCATTTGAATATGGATTATCCATTCAACTTAAAGGGAATCTTATACTTCCCTAAGTTTACAAACCAGTATGAATCTATCGAGGGAACCATTAAGCTTTACAACAATCAGGTATTTATCGCTGAGAATATTAAGGAAGTCATTCCGGAATTTCTGCTTCTGTTAAAAGGTGTCATTGATTGTCCTGACCTGCCTCTTAACGTATCCAGAAGTGCTTTGCAAAATGACGGTTTTGTCAAGAAAATTTCCGATTATATTACAAAGAAAGTGGCAGACAAATTATCCGGCATGTACAAAACCGAGAAAGAATCCTATGAGAAATATTGGGACGACATCAGCCCATTTATCAAATTTGGCTGCTTAAAAGACACCAAATTCAATGAGAAGATGAAAGACTACATTCTCTTTAAGAATTTAGAAGGCAAGTATTTAACTCTCCCTGAATATTTAGAAGCGGGAAAAGAAAAATACGAGAACAAAGTCTTCTATGTAACTGACGAGAGAGTACAGTCTCAGTACATCCGCATGTTTAAAGAAGAAGAGATGGATGCTGTCATGATGCTCCACGCAATCGACAGTGCTTTTATCTCCCACTTAGAATCCACTAATCAGGATGTAAAATTCCTGCGAATCGATGCAGATCTTGCCGACAACTTTAAAGAGGAAGTATCTGAGGAGGAATTAAAAGAGACGGAGGAAAAATTATCTGAAGTATTCAAAAAGGCATTGAACAATGACAAACTGAATATTAAGGTAGAAAAGCTGAAAAATGCAGAAACTTCCTCCATTATCACTCTCTCCGAGGAAGCAAGAAGAATGCATGAGATGATGGAAATGTACGGCATGACCGGAATGGATCCATCCATGCTTGGAATGGCTGCTGAGAGTATGACCCTCACCTTGAATGCTAATAATAATCTGGTTCAGTATGTCCTTGACAATCCAGAAGGAGAACACACTAACATGTTCTGCGAACAGCTCTTTGACCTGGCAATGCTTGCAAATAAACCTTTAGAGCCGGAACAGATGAATAAATTCATTACACGAAGCAATCAGATTATGGGATTGCTGACAAAATAAAATCCAGTCTATTTATTTATTCATTGACCGGATATCACCAAAACAGGACTGTGAAATGATTCTCTCATTATCGCAGTCCTGTTTTTATACACATTCTATTTTTTTATAAACATTTTGTTCTTTAATAGGCATTCTTATTCACAAACCCTTTAAAGAAAGTAAGGAATAAAATCTTAATATCAAGTCCTAAAGTCCAATTTTCGATATAATACAAATCATGCTCAATTCTCCCTCGAATCGAGGTATCTCCACGGAACCCATTAATCTGGGCCCAGCCGGTCATGCCCGGTCGAACCTGATGCTTAATCATATATCTTGGAATCTCTTCTTTAAATTTCTCAACAAACAAGGGCCGCTCCGGTCTCGGACCAATCAGACTCATGTCGCCTTTTAAAACATTGAACAATTGGGGAAGCTCATCAATGCTTGTCTTTCGGATTACCTTTCCCACTGATGTCACCCGTGGGTCATTGCTGGTCGTCCAGCATTTTTCTTCCTTGTTCTGGGGCTGGACTCCCATAGAACGAAACTTGTACATCTTAAAAGGTTTATTGTGCAGTCCAATCCGTTCCTGACAGAAAATAATCGGTCCCGGTGAACTTCGTTTTACAAGGATTGCCGTCACAAGCATAATTGGCGAAAATAGTGTAATTGCAAACAAAGATCCGATAATATCCATGGTTCGTTTCACAATCTTATTTGTCGTATTGGTAAGTGGAACATTTCGAATATTGATGACCGGAAGGCCATTCAAATCTTCTGTGTAAGGACTGCTGGAAATGAATTTGTAATAATCCGGCACAAATTTTGTGTGTGTTCCAGACTTCTCACAGATTGCAACAATCCTCTCTAACTTCTCATACTCTTTGATGTTCAATGTAATTGCCACTTCATCCAGATTGTTCTCTTCCAGGAAATGGTCCAGTTCATCGATGGTTCCGATAATTGGCACGCCCCGATACAAAAAATCATCCTGAAACTGGTCATCAAAGATACCATGGATGTAATATCCCCACTGGGGATTTGCTTTAATTCGGTCAATATAACCGGCAGCTGCCGTACTAAATCCTACTAATATTAAATGCTTTAAATTCCGTCCCTTTTTTCTGGTCCGGTAAAGGATACGCATAATGACATATCGCTCCAGCACCATCAAAAGCACATTAACACAGAAAAAAATCGCAAGCAGCGATCTTGGGAAATCTCTTGTCTTCGTAAAGAAAATGTAGGCAAGTATCATTCCAATTCCCGATACATTCGCCTTTAAAATGTTCAGGTATTCAATGTATCTTGCCTGATACCGTTTCGGCTGATACATATGAAAAAAGGAAAATAAAATCAAATACATAGGAACAAGCATGAGCAGCATAGGCTGATACTGCCAGAATTGTCTGTGATAGCCCATCTGGTCAAACCAGTCTGTTCCAAACCTTAAATAGTAGGAAATAGCAAAGGCCAGATAAACCACAACTGCATCAACAACAACATGCATTCGGTTAAAGACCTTTTGATTTTCTTTAATCATTGTTTTTTGTCTCCTGATTTCTCGTTTCTTATTGTGCTTTTATCATACAATAATTTTCCTCTTCGTACAACGTTTATTTCTGAAAAATGTAT
>JAUNBT010000306.1:0-1855 GCA_030526985.1 Lachnospiraceae bacterium
GGCAATGAGAATTTCCGTTTGAAACCGGCAGCCTGTGTCATTTCCGCCAGGAGAGGTGGTACAACAGCAACCTTTGACCAGATGAATAAGTATTTTTCTATTCAGGAAATGCCGATTATTACTGCGAAATATTGGAATATGGTACACGGAACCAATCCAAGCGAAGTCATGGATGATAGGGAAGGATTGATGAATATGCGAATTCTTGGCAGAAACATGGCTTTTATTTTGAAATGTAAAGAGATTGGCAGAAAGCAAGGGCTGGAATTGCCGGAAATAGAACCAGCGGTATTTACAAATTTTGTGCGATAATAAAATGATTCAAGAAAGGAGACGAACATGAAAAATAGGAAATGGATTGCTGCACTTTTAACATGTGCATTATTAGTAGTTGGAATGACAGGGTGTGGAGCTTCGGAAACGGAGAGCCAGACACAGGACGAAGTAGTATCTCAAACGCAAGACGAAGTGGTATCTCAGACACAGGAAAGTACGGATTCACAGAGTGATGAAACGCAGGAAGAAGATAATTCTGATGGTACAGAGACTACTGTATCAGAGTCAAAGGTATTGGTCGTATATTATTCCGCCTCCGGCATGACAGAGGCTGTAGCCAATACCATTGCAGAAGCTGCCGGAGCAGATGTTTTTGAGATTGTGCCTGAGGATATCTATACGGACGATGATTTGAATTGGACAGATGATGACAGCCGGGTAAGCAGGGAGTATGAGGATGAGTCACTGAGGGATATCCCTCTGGTGTCTACAGAAGTAGATAATTGGGATTCCTATGATACAGTATTCATCGGTTATCCTATTTGGTGGGGCATTGCTGCATGGCCGACCGATACGTTTGTTAAGGCGAATGATTTTACAGGGAAGACAGTGATACCATTCTGTACATCTGCATCTTCCGGTCTTGGAGAAAGCGGAGAATTACTTGCCGAGGAATCCGGAACCGGCGATTGGCAGACTGGTATGAGATTCAGTTCCGGTGTAGATGACAGCGAGGTGGTTGAATGGGTAGAGGAGTTAGGTTTTTAATTATTAACCTTATGTTTGGCTGTACATTGATGTGTTCTTCATGCGGACATAATGCGGGACAAAATGAGGTGCTGGATACGGAAGTTGTTCCGTCAGAGAGTTCTGTAAGTGAGGAAACAAGTGCAGTGAAAGCAATCACTGGGAATTCAACATACAGAGGCTTTGTGGTTGATAACATTCTTCCATCCGAAACATTGGGGGATATACATTATAATGTGTATATCCCTGATGATTATGATGGGAAGGAAGCCTATGCACTGTATTTTACGTTGCCAGGTTATCAGGGATTGTATTTTCAGGGTGTGGCACAGAATATCAAGACCGAGGAATTTGGCTTTGAGGCACTAAAGTATAACGATAAAATGATCGTTGTAGCCCCTCAACTGAACGATTGGGGAGAAACATCTACTGATCAGACAATCGAACTGGTTGAATACTTTCTAAATAATTATAACATTGATAAAACAAAAGTTTATGCCAGCGGTTATTCCGGAGGTGGTGAAACCATGTCACGGGTTTTAGGAAAACGACCGGATTTGTTTTGTGCATATCTTCATTGCAGTTCTAAATGGGATGGGGATTATGATGTTCTGGTGGAAAGCCGCACTCCGGTTTATATCGTTATCGGGGAAGCTGACGAATACTATGGTTCACAGCTATCGCAGGAAGCTTATGAAAATATACGAAGCAGATATGAAACAATCGGGGTATCAGAAGATGAAATCAGCGAATGGATCACCTTGGACATAAAAGATACTGCTTATTTTGAAAATGGTGGTGTAACCAATCAGCATGGCGGCGGAGGTATGCT
>JAUNBT010000306.1:1865-3316 GCA_030526985.1 Lachnospiraceae bacterium
GAATCAATTATGGGATGGCTGTTTAGCCATTGATAAATTTAAAAGGAAACGGAATTGGCATGAAAATTCTACTTTTGAGCAGAAATCGGCGAACTCCAAGCGGAGAGAAGTTTGTACCAGTCAGTTTTTATCACATTTTCCTGCTCTATTATTATCACTTATCTGATGGGACACCCGTTCTATTTCCCAAAATTAAAAAAATATTGATATTGGGAAATAGAAATGCAACAAATATCTTTCATCGAATACATCGAAAATCTTCTCAAAATCAAAAAGTTCCTTGACCGGTTGTAACAACCGGGTGTTACACTGATGGTGTATCAAAAGAATAAGTGTATGTCAACTACGGGAAATATGCTTATGAAATAGGAAAACAGCTGTAAAAATGTAGAAAAGAAAACTTGGTGATTTGGAGGTTAGAAGAGAATGAATACATTTAATTATGAATATCCAGTAAAGAATTATTTTGGAGTTGGTGCAGTAAAAGCCAATCTTTCAACAGAGCTTAAAAAAGTCGGACAGACGGTGATACTCGCTTATGGCGGTGGTTCGATTAAGAAAAATGGAATATACGATGAGGTTGTGGAAATCTTGAAAGAGGCAGGAAAAACCATTGTAGAGTTTTCGGGAATCATGTCCAATTCCACCTATGATAAGGTGCTAGAAGGAGCAAAACTTGCAAAGGAAAATGATGTTGATTTTATTCTTGCTGTTGGAGGTGGCTCGGTCAGTGATTGTTGTAAAGTAGTGGCTTCTCAAGCAAAGACAGAAAAAGATATTTGGGAAATGATTATGACTGACCATACACTTCCCGTAGAAGCACTTCCCCTAGGCGTAATAGTAACAGCATCAGGAACTGGCTCAGAACAGAATGCCGGTGCTGTGATTACAAATACGGAAGAGAAAATCAAAGCAGGATTGTTCTGTGCTATTGCAGATTTTGCAATTTTAGATCCGAAGTATACCCTGACAGTGCCGATGAAGCAAGTGATTTCCGGTGCTTTTGATACGCTGAGCCATGCAATGGAAACCTATTTCGGAAAGTCGGATACCATCAATATATCCGATGAAATCAGTGAAGCTGTCATGCGAAATGTCATTCGTAACATGAAGGTTCTACTGACTGACCCTGAAAACATGGAAGCAAGAAGTGAGCTGATGTGGGATTCCGCTATGGCTGAGAATGGTATCTTGAAAATCGGTAAGGTAACAGATTTTCAGGCACATCAGATTGAGCATCAGCTGGGTGCTTATACCGACTGCAATCATGGACAGGGGCTGGCGGTGATTCATCCGGCACTGTATCGCCATATATATGAAAGTGGTCTGTCGCGATTTGCACGATTTGCAGAATGTGTCTGGACTGTTGATACAGAGGGGAAATCCGAAAAAGAAATTGCTTTAGCGGGAATTGATGCTCTAGCGGCCTTTATCAAGGAAATGGGTCTTCC
>JAUNBT010000307.1 GCA_030526985.1 Lachnospiraceae bacterium
ATTTATAAGTATGGTTTTTTATTAATAGAAACTAATGACTTTGTTTTATCTTTAATGATATATATAGATGGATATGGAGGGAGAATTATAAAGATGGATAAAATGAAAAAGAATCAAATACTAAAAAGACAGTTAATCTTCTTGTTACTTTTAGTATTAGTAGGAACAGGCGGTTGTGGAAGTCAGACAAAAGAAAGAGTAACGGAAGCAGAGATTGAAGGTACAAAAAATGTAGGGGAGGTAACAAACGAGGATGCCGCCCAGAGTCGCACGGGTTTTATTTATGATGACATTGATGAGAAGTTGGCACAATACTGCGATGATGATGGATATATTGCATATGATGAAAACAACTTGGAAGAAGCAGCAAATATCGTATACGATTATGCGACGGAATTGAAAGAAAGCGGAGAAATTGAAGAATGTACTTATTGTGAGGAAAGCCACACAGTTGCTTTCTATTTTGACGAGGAAACGATTGCCCTTTGGATTCCTCCTGTAAAACAGACTTCAGCTGGTGCTTCGGCCGATGAGTTTACCGTAACTTCTGTGGAAACAGTAGACTGGATCACGGACGCTGTTGTTACAGGGGTAGATCAACTTTCAAAATTCAAAGTTTCCGGTTCACAGGAGGCAGCGAATATAATCTATGAGACAATGGAGGAGTACACAAATTATCAGGATTTGACGGATGAAAACTGGAAGAGCATGGAGGATATTGTGGACTGGATGGGCTCCTTATCAGAAAATCATGTTCGGGTTATATTCTGGCGTGGTCACGGAACGATGTATAAAACAAACAAAGGAGAAAAGGTTGCAGCCTGGATTGTACCGGTAAAGTATGATGATGACAGCGAGAAGTATCAGGATGAAAATGCTTCTTTGCTCAGGTGTGGTGAGTATTGTGGAATTTCGACTAGTTTCTGGGAAAAATATTGTGATGAGGTGGACGGTACAGCGTTGATTAGCGGTTCCTGTTCTACTGGAGCGGATAACGGAGAGACAGCAAACAGGTTGATTGAAAAGGGATTTTCTACCTATGTCGCACCTGATAATGATATTTGGACAACCTATTCGGATAAAATGCTGGGGCGTATTTCGGAGTATCTTTGTGGCAAAGTGGATGGTGTCCAGTATAATATTGTAGATGCCTTGTTAAAAGCGAGAGAAGACATTGGTGAGACAGATATCTATGGTACGAGTATGGTAGGCTGGAGTGCTGATGCTCAAAACCCGTTTAGGCTGGTGCCGGTTTCACTGGAAGTTTATGCACAGATTCTCCGTGAAAAGGGGGATGGCAAATTTGATTTGATTTATATTGATGGTGATGAGATGCCTGAACTTGTTTACTTTGAAGGAGGTGCACATCTTGATCAGGCAGAGTTATATACGATATACAGCGGCAAGGCTGTGATGCTGGGAAACTTGGGTGCTTATGGTACATTGGCTTACAGTGAAAAGAATAATCGTATTTTTGGTTATACAGGCATGGAAGAGAATGAAGAATTGGAAGCCGAGTATACCTATATGATTGAAAATGGAGCACTTGCCAAAGCACCGGATTACAAAGATTATACGAGTATTACGACAAGCTATCCAGAGAGCTATGAAGTGAGTGAGGAGAATATTCAGGCAATGTTGGAGGGTACGCTGAAATAAAATGGAAAACGCTATTTCAAACTTAAAATGAATTGTTAAAAAAGTGCTCAGATTACTGAGCACTTTTTACAAACGTAAAGGGGATTTTATCTTCTGGTGAGAGACAAGCTTTCTGTGTGGGATGTTTGTATCGTCTGTTTTCCAGGGAGTGGGCAATAGGAACATTTGACTTCAAAATTTGCCCTTTTATGCTGTTTTTTTACTTGGTTTATTGCTGAAAACGTTGTTTTTGGCTTTCATTTTTCCAAAGGAAGAGAAAAAAGCCTGATTTTGCCCATAAAAATCCATAATTGTGGGCAAGAGGGGGATAGAGTGCGCTCTATTAGAAAAAACTACGTTATAAGCCACAAATTTTCATGACTTTGTGGTAAAAATTCCATATCAGGGGCAAAATTTAGAGGGGACATGTCTATTTGCCCATACGAAATATTCATCTTCATTCAAAAAAAGGTGTAAAAGACCTTGACAAAGCATATATATATAATGAATTTAGAGGTTTTTTTACCCAATTTTAAAAGAAATGGAGAGAGTGAAAATGCAAAAAAGAAAAATAGCAGTTTTATTTATGGCATGCATTCTCATTGTTGGAGTGTTTGCTGCATGTGGAAAAACTGATAGTGGGGATGGAAGCGAAGCAGAGACAACAGATGTAAGTCAGGAATCGGATACTTCTGAAGCGGATATGGCAAATGACACTGCAAATTCTGAAAAAAGGACAATTAGAGTATGGATATCATGTAATCATGCTCCCTTTAACTGGGCACAGTCTACGGATGACAATGGGGCTGTTAAGATTACTGCAGGAGCAGATGAACTCGGGGAAAATGGGGCACCTTCTGGTGAATATTCAGCTGGATATGATATTCTTATGGCACAACATATTTGTGATGAATTAGGGTATGAACTTGAAATCTACACTGGAGAAAGTAACAGTTTAGGTATGATTGAGGGGACAATAGATTGTACTTTTGATGGACAAACGCTTTCGACTGTTTTAACAGAACCATATTATTATATATCTCCGGTTGTTATTGTAAAAAATGATGGAAAATATGCAGATGCAAAAAGTCTTGATGACTTAAGCGGTGCAGTTTGTGCATCGACCGGAACAGGTTGGGAAGAATTTGATTCAATTTTGTCTGAAACCTGTATTTCTCAAATTCCAGATGCGAAAACAGCAGAGATTGGTGGATATGGGTATTCTCCAGCACTACTTGCACTTGATGATGATAAATGCGATGTGCTTGTAACAACCAGAGTTAGGGGGAAACTTTTGTCATCAGAATATAAAATGAAAATGCTTGATTTTTCAGACTCTGACAAAGGTTTTGAAGTAAATGATGAAGATGTTGCTGTAGGAATATACGTAAGTGAAAGCGATACAGAATTAAAAGATGCGATCAATAGTGTCCTTAGCAAAATGACAAAAGAAGATTTTGACCAGATAATGGATGAGGCAATTTCTAATTACAACGAGATAAAATAAATTTGAAATATAGATAGAAAAAAGATAAGAGGTTTTGACTGTCACAGGTTAAAGCCTCTTATCTTTTTTCCTGGAAAAATCACCTCAATTTTTTTCA
Organism: Lachnospiraceae bacterium; assembly: GCA_030526985.1. Classification (GTDB taxonomy): domain Bacteria; phylum Bacillota; class Clostridia; order Lachnospirales; family Lachnospiraceae; genus SIG292. The sequence continues at coordinate 3,243 of JAUNBT010000307.1, forward strand.
CAAATTATTTCTCTCTTTTTGAAAAACCATTCTATATCAAAATTGTACTAAAAAATGAACAGATATGT
>JAUNBT010000308.1 GCA_030526985.1 Lachnospiraceae bacterium
CAGGTGCCTCTGTTGTCTTTATTTTATTCGTAATAGTTATCTCGCCACTGGTTCTCACATCATTTCCAAAGATAACATTACCGCTGTCGGCAATCTTCCATTGAAATGTATTTACTGCACCATCAGAAGTATTGTAATTTCCAATGATTTCCCACGTCACAGGAACCTCAATTTCTGCTCCGTCCTGTGTCGTAATATTAATTCTAGATGGTAATTCTTCAATAACCTTTTCTGCGGATGTGCTATTCGAAGTTGTACTCTGACTGATTGGCGGTTCAACTTTTGCAATTTGAGCACTTTTTATCACATAGACTGCGGTCTGATCCGCTGTTCCCTCGTAATTGCCATCTAAAACTGCTTTTACGGTGACAGTAATGGTTCCTGCGTTTACTGCTGTAAGTCTGTCGTCTTCTGTGCTGTCATTTTCATAACTTAAGATATATTCATCAGACGGAATTGTCTTTCCATTTAATGTCACTTTGTAAGAAGGAGACTGGTTCTGTCCGTTGAATATAAACTCTGTTTCATCTTCCGTTGTAATCTGGGCATCTTTTAAACTGCATTTATTGACTGTCAATGTAACTTCCGCACTTCCCGCAGCATAGTTGCCCTGACTCTCTGTGTTAATCCGGATATGGAAGATTCCTGCTTTTGTCACAGTTAAGGTATCTTCTGCTATTACACCGATTCCAGAAGTTACTTCGTCCTGCAAAATACGATAACTTGCTGATCCACAATTTTCATCTTGTACAAATAATTCTTTCAAGTTAATTGTTCCTTCATCAGAATAAACAAATGTTAACTTATCCTCCGTAGTAGGTGTAATAGTCACCGCTATCGGATTTATATTGGCCGTTGTTGTTTCTGGAACCACGAGCTCATAGTTGGAAAGATCAGCTCCAGATTTTTTCACATTTATTATTGTTACTGTTTTGTTCTCTCCTACATTTTCATCCTCAAATGTTCCTTCTGCCGTAACAGATACGTCATCACCGGAATTAATCTGTTCTTCGGGTATTGTCAGCGTAATTTCTGCGTTTATATTTCCATCGTAGGTTTTATCTTTTGCCTTTGCGATGACATTGGCGGTTTTTTTGCGAATTACATATTGATGGGAAGCAGTTGCTGTTCCTGTATAATTTCCTTCCACTGCTGCTGTGACAGCAACTGTGATAGTTCCGGCATTGACCGTTGCATAATCTTCCTCATCTGTATTGTCATTGACATAGCTTAAGACATATTCTTTCGATGGAATGGTTTTTCCGTTTAGAGTCACTTTGTAATCAGGTGTTTGATTTCGTCCATTGTATACAAAATTAAGTTCACCGTCTGTCACAACCTCTGCATTTGTCAGACTGCCCTTATTCACAGTAAGAATTACATCGGCTCTTCCTGCCATATAATTTTGCTTTCTTTCTGTATCGACCTGGATATGGAATTTTCCCGTTTTTGTAACAGTAAGCTTCTCATCTTGTATCGTCCCTGTGCCTGTAGTATTTTCATCTTTTAAAATAGTATAACTTGCAGTTCCACAGTTAGAATCAAAGATAAAGAAATCCTGCAGTGCAATTGCATCTTCCGAGTAGGTGACTGTTAAATCACTTTCATCATCTGGAGTTATCGTAACCGCTTTTGGTTTTATACTTGCTGTAATCGTTTCTGGAATCTGCAATTCATAATTCGAACAATCTATTCCTGATTTCTGTACGTTCAATATCGTTACTGTTTTATCTGCTCCAGCATCGGCATCTTCAAATGTTCCCTCCGCCGTAACAGATACGTCATCACCGGAAATAATCTGATCTTCAGGTATTGTCAGCGTCACCTCTGCTTTTTTATCTCCATCATAGGTTTTATCTTTGGCCTCTGCTGTGACTTCAATCTGCTTTTGGGCAATTACATATTGAGGTGAATCAGTTGCTGTTCCTGTATAATTTCCATCCTCAGAAGCTGTTATAACAACTGTTACTGTTCCTGCATTCACAGATTCTTTTCCTGTTCCCAACGAGTTGGTATTGCTATAACCAATCACATAATCCGAAGAATTCATCTCTTTATTGTTCATTTTCACGGAGATATTCGGTATCTTTGTTGTGCCATCATAAGTAAATTCATCACAGTCCGTTATAGTGACTGTTGCGTCTGCGATAGATACTTTATTGACCGTCAAAGTCACCTCTGCAAAACCAGCACGGTAATCTCCCTTTGCCGCTGTATTCACTTTAATCTTAAATGTACCTGTTTTTGTTACAGTAAGCTGGCTGCCACTGATGGAACCCTCTCCTGTACTATTTGTACTATCCAACGTATACGTTGCCTCCCCACAATGTGCATCAAGTGTAAATAATTTACTTACATCAATCGTGTCGTCTGAGTAATCCACATTTAGAAGCTCTGTCTTTGTGGTTGGTGTAATCGTCACTGGAGTTGTTGCGAAGAAATCCACTGTATAACTGATTGATTTTCCATTTGTACCATCAATATCTGTAATCTCAACGCTATAGGAATCACCATTGACAAAACTATCGATACTATCCGGAATAAAGATAATACATTCCCCTGTTCCGTATATCGTTTCAGAAACATAAAAATCACTTTTTGTCTCCGCCGATGTGCTTGCACCACTAAAATTCCATACCTTTTGATCACTGCTTCGAGTCAATTTTACATTCACTGTATCTGGATTTACATTTGTTGTAGTGGATACAGACCATGGATAATTTGTTTTAAAATATTTGATTGGCATTTGTCTGGCTGGCCATGCTACTGTAGTCGCTGATGACGATGCACTTTTATCAAATGCATACATAGCAGAATAGCCCTTATCCCAATACCATCCATTTCTATTTGTATTACCGGTTACTGCGCCAAATGCAGTCGCACCCATCTTAGGATTCAAACACCAGCGTCGGTGTCCCACTGCAGATAAATTACTGGTACTACTTTCATCTGCCATCCATCCATTTACAATCGCATCTGTTAGAGAAAATCTGGTAGTCTGACTAGAAATTGTAGAACCGCTTCCCGAATATTGGAGATTGGACATACTGGCACCAGAATATCCGGACTTGAAAAGTTCTGTATATTCTGTACCAGACAGCACAGATGGTCTTTCTGGATTGTGGCTCAACCCTCCATTTAACCACATGAGAAGACATGCATCCTGCATCTTTGTTTCATAACTCTCGTCAGTTGTAAATGAAACCTCTCCCAGGCCTGCTATGTATCTCATCTGGTTTAGCATATTCAATGCTTCGTTCTTTGTAGCTTCAGATAGAGATCCTGAAGAGTAGGG
>JAUNBT010000033.1 GCA_030526985.1 Lachnospiraceae bacterium
ATGTCTTCTACTGGTTTAATCGCATCCCAGGTCTCATCACAGCACTGTCTGCTGCACTGAAAGAAACGATGATCGCCCTGAATTTCACTGACATCTTTTTCATTATAAAGCTTTACAAACTGGGTATCCTGATTGGTAGTAAGAATATGAAAATCTTTTCCCTTTAGAATTGCATCCAAATCTTGATAGGGTTTGCGGACTGGGGCATGAACAGTAGTATATAAAAAAGTAGCCAGATATCCCCAATGCTCTTCCCTTGTAGAAAAGGGATGCATCATTCCTGCAAATGCTCCTTCGAAACCATATTTTACATAAAATTTTGAAAAATGCTCTTTATAAGATGGGGTGGCAGAATAATAAAAATCCCCGCCTCCTGCTGCGGATAATCCGGATGCCCCGCCAACAATAATACAATCAGCCTCTTTTACCTTGTCGGCAAATGCTTTGATTTGCTCCTTGTAAGGTAACGGCTCTTTTTTACTCAGTGTGGCTGCTGTTCCGCCGGAAGAATAAACCCCATAGTTTCCATAATAGTTTTTCATCTGTGTGTCCATTACAATTTTTTCATAATAACTCATGTTTTTAATTCCTTCTTTCTATCTTTTATCTTATTTTTTTAATTTACAGAGCCAAATGGATCATTTATTTACACGTTGTATGGGAAATATTATACTGTAACAAACTCCAAAAAGTCTTTTACATTCCTAAAAAAAAGGAACAATTCTTTACAGTTTTCCGTTTTTTGTTTAGAAATCAGAATTTTATAAAAATAAAAATACCTCCAAAGGATTCTTTATGGATATTCCTTTGGAGGTACCTATTATATATTCATTTTAATGGACTCAGTTTTTTACTCTGGCGTCCAGTCTTCCATCTGTAACGTCGATTACGATCGTATCTCTTGCTTTTGTCTGATCCGCAAGAATCAGTCTTGCAGCTAAGGTTTCTACATTTTTTTGCAGGTAGCGCTTTAATGGACGTGCACCGTATACAGGATCATAACCTCTGTCTACAATATAATCCTTTGCTTCCTGTGTAAGTTCAATGGACAATTCTTTATCTTCAATTCTGTGGTTTAAGTCTTTCATGAGAAGATCCACAATTCCACTGATATTTCCCTTTGTCAAAGGCTTAAAGAGAATAATCTCGTCGAGACGATTTAAAAATTCAGGACGAAAATGCCCTTTTAGATCATTCATTACCAGTTCTTCTGTTTCTGATTTAATATTTCCATTTTCATCAATTCCTTCTAACAGATACATAGAACCGATATTGGATGTCATAATGAGGATTGTATTTTTAAAATCAACGGTCTTTCCTTTGGAATCGGTAATCCGTCCATCATCCAACACCTGTAGCAGTACATTGAATACATCTGGATGGGCTTTTTCAATCTCATCAAAAAGGACAACCGAATAAGGCTTTCTTCTGACAGCTTCTGTAAGCTGTCCACCTTCCTCATAACCTACATATCCTGGAGGAGCTCCAATCAAACGAGCTACAGAATGCTTCTCCATGTATTCACTCATATCGATACGGACAATATTCTGTTCATTATCAAACAGACTTTCCGCAAGGGCCTTGGCAAGCTCTGTTTTTCCAACGCCGGTTGGTCCGAGGAATAAGAAAGATCCAATCGGTTTTGTCGGGTCTTTAATTCCTGCCTTAGAACGGATGATAGAATCTGTGACTTTCTCTACTCCTTCATCCTGTCCAATCACTCTTTCATGAAGAATCGTATCCAAATTCAGTGTTTTATTTCTCTCACTTTCTGTAAGCTTTGCGACGGGAATTCCGGTCCATTTGGAAATAATCCGTGCTATTTCATCTTCAGATACACTCTCATGAACCAGTTTCCTATCTTCCGTCTTTGTCTCAAGCTCTTCTAATTCCTTTTGTAGTGAAGGAAGCTTTCCATACTGCAGTTCTGCCGCTCGATTTAAATCATAATTTCTCTGGGCAATGGCAATCTCATTTTGTACGGACTCAATCTCTTCTTTTACTTTTTGTACCTTTTCAACAGATGTTTTTTCATTATCCCAGGTAGCTTTTGCACCCTGAAATTCCTCTCGAAGCTGGGAAAGCTCTTTTTGTAAAGCGGAAAGACGATCCATACTTAACCGGTCTGTTTCTTTTTTCAGTGCCGCTTCTTCGATTTCTAACTGCATAATCTTTCTTTGAATTTCATCTAATTCAGCCGGCATAGAATCTAACTCTGTCTTAATCAATGCACAGGCTTCATCTACTAAGTCGATTGCCTTATCTGGAAGAAAACGGTCGGAAATATATCGGTTAGAAAGTGTTGCCGCAGTTACTAAGGCACCATCGGTAATCTTAACTCCATGATATACTTCATATCGATCTTTAAGACCACGCAGGATGGATATGGTATCTTCTACTGTAGGTTCATCTACCATAACCGGCTGAAAACGACGCTCTAAGGCGGCATCCTTTTCAATGTAAAGACGGTATTCATCCAAAGTGGTTGCACCGATACAGTGAAGCTCTCCTCTGGCAAGCATTGGCTTTAGCATATTGCCGGCGTCCATGGAACCTTCTGTTTTTCCGGCACCGACAATCGTATGGAGCTCGTCGATAAAGAGTATAATCTGTCCATCACTGTTCTTTACTTCCTCAAGAACCGCTTTGAGACGTTCCTCAAACTCACCTCTATATTTAGCTCCTGCCACAAGAGCACCCATATCTAAGGCGAATAATTTCTTATCTTTTAGACCGTCCGGTACATCACCTCTTACAATTCTCTGGGCAAGTCCCTCTACGACAGCAGTTTTGCCAACACCAGGTTCACCAATTAAAACCGGATTATTCTTAGTCTTACGGGAAAGAATCCGCACGACATTCCGAATTTCGCTATCCCGTCCGATGACAGGATCTAACTTCTGTTGTTTCGCACGTTCTACCAAATCGTATCCATACTTTTCCAATGTGTCATAGGTTGCCTCCGGATTATCTGAAGTCACCCGCTGATTTCCTCTGACTGTGGCGAGAGCCTGCAAAAACAAATCTCTTGTAATACCAAAGCTTTTAAAAAAGCTTTTCATATCTTTCGACGGGTGTTTTAACATGGCAAGGAAGAGATGTTCTACGGAAATATATTCATCTCCCATCGCCTTAGCCTCATCTTCCGCACTGATTAATACTTTATTCAAATCGTTACTAATGTAAACCTGACCACCAGATACTTTCGGCTTCTTTTCAAGCATCTCATTAAGACGGACTTTCACAGTATCTAAGGATATCTCCATCTTTTCAATTAGCTTCCCGATTAGACTATCATCTAAGGTGAGCAAACTATATAGAAAATGCTCCTGTGCGATTTCCTGATTCCCATATTCGTAAGCTAGTTTCTCACAGTTATTCACTGCCTGGATTGAATTTTGTGTAAATTTATTAATATTCATACAATCACCTCTTAGAAAATAAGCGTTGTTATCTTTGTTCTATTCAAAATATAACACTAATTATTAGCACTGTCAAGAGGTGAGTGCTAATTTTTTAAATCTTTTTTTGCGAAGCCGCTTGTTTACTGGCTTTGCATGGTATCTGGCTTTGTAAAAAGCACTCATTGCAATGATGGGTATGGTTTTTGCATCCGGATACACCCAAAATACATTTTCCATGACACCAGACCGTGAAAACAGCTCGTTATTGTATTGACGGTATTAAAACAGGGTACTGACCTTTGCACAGGTCCAGCTGTTCATTCTTTTCTGAGAATCGCCAAACTCATACATCCCATACAAATGCGGGATACTTCCAAATCTGACTTACTCAATTTTATATAATCCATCTGTCAACCTCTCTATACAAACAACTCTGTTTATACTGTGACTAATTCATATTCCCGTGAACCGAATCCAAGTTCCGCAGCTGCTTCCACTGTGTGGATTCCGTTTCTGCTCTCAATACGCTCAATCAGATGATCCTTTCCGGGGTCATCACAGGAGTAAACCAAATCAATGCAAGCCTGGTCTATGGCAACCAGGTCTAAGGAAATCAGGATTCCCATATCTGCAATGCAGGGATCTTCCGCAACAGCGCAGCAGTCACAATCCACAGACATATTTTTCATAACATTAACAAAGACCATATTACCCTTGAAGTAGTTGACTACCGCCGCAGCTGCATCTGCCATTGACTCCAAAAAGGAATCATGATCTGCTGTCCACATATTATCTGGTTCGCCGGCACCATGAATGTAAGCCTTTCCTGCGGAAGAAGCCACGCCAATCGAAAGCTGCTTTAATGCTCCGCCAAAGCCGCCCATCGGATGCCCCTTAAAATGCGAAAGAACAAGCATGGAATCATAGTTTTCCAGATTCTTCCCAACAAAATCTTTCTGAATTACCTTGCCATGTGGTACAGGAATTTCCATGTCCGGTCCTTCCGCATCCATCAGGTCAAATTCAAAATACTTCATCCAGCCATGCTTTTCAATGGTCTTTAGGTGCTTTTCTGTTGTGTTGCGTTCTCCTTCATAAGCAGTATTGCATTCCACAACTGTACCGTGTACATAATCAATCATCGGTTTCCAGAATTCCGGTGTGAGAAAATTCTGGTTACCCTGTTCTCCGGAATGAACCTTTACAGCCACTTTTCCAGTCAGTTCTTTTCCCAACATCTGATACATTTCGACAATTTTCTCAGGTGTCATATCCTTTGAATAATAGACTTTACTTTTCATTTCAATCCTCCTTGACATCTTTCTTTATCAGATGTATCCCCATCTGATAAGCAGCTTCTATATCTTTTGGAAATTGTTCTGTTTTGTATCTTGCCTTATCTTCCTCCGAGAACATGGAAGATTCATATTTTGAATAGTCGGCAAATTGATACGTGTTATTTGCATACAAAATCTCAGGTGCCATACCGAACGCATTTCCAATCGAATTCTGATATGGTTTCAGGTTATCTGTAATACCAAACTGCTCCATTCGTTCCTTTTGCAGATTCATTGTATAAATTAGTCCCGTTGGAAGTATCCGGTCAAATACCGTTGGAATTTCCCGGCTGTAAATCATAGTAGGGAAAATCAGTCGCTCCAAAAACGCAGTCATGCCCGATGTGATGTTCATATAGTAAATCGGAGAGCCTAAGATGAGAACATCCGCTTCCTGTGCTTTCTTTAGAACATACGTCAGTTCATCCTTCATTGCACAGCCATTTCCCGTATGACCTTTTCTTTTACAGGAGAAGCAGCTGATACAGCCTTTATACTGCAAATCATAAAGATGAATCAGTTCTGTTTCGGCACCCACAGATGCTGCTCCTTTCAGAGCAGCATCCAGGAGTGTCACTGTATTCTGGTTCCTTCTGGGACTACCGTTGATTGCTATTGCCTTCATTTACTTTACCTTCCCATATTGCTCATCATCAACCGGCTCGCACCATTCATTGCTCATATCTTCGCCGGGAACTGCCGGTGTCAGGTGGGAGAACCAGCTGTCCGGAGCTGCACCGTGCCAGTGTTTTACCTCTGCCGGAATATTGATAATGTCGCCCGGTTTCATTTCAATCGGGTCTTTGCCCCACTCCTGATAATAGCCACGACCGCCAACACAAATCAGCATCTGTCCGCCGCCGCTTTTTGCATGATGGATGTGCCAGTTGTTGCGACAGCCCGGCTCAAAGGTCACATTTGCAGTAAATACCTGATCCTTGCAAATAACCGAAAGATAGCTGTTTCCGATAAAATACTGGGCATAGGCATCATTCGGCTCACCGATTGGGAACATAATGGTATTCTGGTACTTTTCCTTTTCAGACAGTGCCGGCGTTTCCTCGTCCCATACTTCCTTTGCCAGATTGAATACTGCCCAGCCTTTCGGCCAGCCTGCATAAAAAGCCGTATGGGTAATGACTGCAACCATTTCCTCTTTGGTTACGCCGTTCTTCTTAGCGTTGATTAAATGAAACTTCAGGGAAGAATCGGTAATACCGGAGGACATCAATGCTACCACTGTGATAATGCAGCGTGTTTTCACATCGATATCCTGATTGTTCCAGTTCTCTCCAAAAAGCACATCATCATTGAAGTGTGCAAACTCCGGTGCAAATGTTCCAAGGGCATCTCTGCCTGCTGTCTGTACGATTTTTTCACTCATAATAATTTACCTCTCATTTCTTTCAAATTTGTTTTTTGTGATTGTTCCGTCTGCGTGAATTGTTCCTCGAATGCAGGCATGCCCATGTGTGGAAAAGCATTGATTGCAGGAAATACAATCAGACGGTTTGGCATCTCCGTTTTGCCAACGGGAAATCATTCCCGGCTCTCGAATCAGCGGTCTTGAAATGGAGAAGTAGTCTGTGGCATTTTCATTCAACAGTTTTTCCATGTGTTCTACGCTTCGATGTCCTCCGGTGAGAATGACCGGAATCGACACAAGCTGCTTCAGCACCTTAGAGTATGGAGCGAAAAAGCCCTCATTACTGCCCGGTCGAATCCCATCCACACACGGTCCCATTCCGCTGACTTCAATAGAATCCGAACCTTCTTTTTCCAAAAGCTGACAAATATCAGGGCTTTCTTCCGGTTCCAGGCCGCCACGCATAAAATCACTGCTGTTGATTTTGATGGATACATGGAAATCTCCGCAGTTCTCTTTAATGCTATGAATAATGTCTGTGATAATTCTGCTTTTGTTTTCCGTCGAGCCGCCATAAGCATCTTTCCGATGGTTATAGGCAGGACTTAGGAATGTACTTAACACAAACCCATGTGCACCGTGAAGCTGTACCCCATCAAAACCCGCTTTCTTTGCACGAATAGCAGCACTGACAAACTTTTGAATCATATCCTGAATATCTTCACTTGTCATCTGATCCGGAGCAACCTGTGCCCATTGTCCACGATTGTTTTTCTTTAAATTAATTCCCATTGCCAGCTGGGGCATAACGATACCATCATATCCATGAATCATTTCCGCCAGTTTCTGATATTCGAGAATCAAATCGTCTCTGTGCAGCCGCATCAAGCCTGTGCTGAAATGGTCAACTGCTGCAACGCTTGTAAACTCTAAAAGAATCCATCCAGAGCCCCCTTTGCCAATTCCCGATAGACCTCATACAATTCTTCCGGGATATGCCCGATTTCATCGGTCAGGTTATGACCGGTTGCTGCTGCCACAATACGGTTTTTTACTTCCAGTTTTCCAAGTGACGTTTTATCGAATATTGTTTTCATTGGCACCTCCTAAATCCAGTGAATGGATCCATGCTTCCACTGCCTTTTTCGCACCAGCTCCGCCATCGCCATAAATATCAAAACTTTTTCCGATTTTTGCCTCCGGACATCTCTTTTCAATATCCAAAGCCACATGAGCAAGACCTCCGCCGCCATGTGTACAAAACGGATAAATGGTTGCGTTTTCAAAATGATACTGGTCTAGCAGTGTCATAATCGGATGCGCAATTCCATTTCCCCAGTTGGGAGTGCCAAGAAATACGTTCTGATATTTTCCCTCATCCAAAGTCACTGTTTTAATCGGAGGATGTGTTCCCTCATTGCGTTCTTTCTTTACTCTCTGCGCACCACCAAGATACAGGCTCTTGTATGGTGTAACTGCTTCGACTTCCACCAGCTCACCGCCTGTTTGTTCCTGGATGAGTTCTGCAATATGCTTCGTGTTACCGGTTTGACTGTAAAATATAATCAGTTTTTTATCGTTTTCCATGATGAACCTCCTCGATTTCTTTTATCATACAAAAAATCTTGTTGTAACGGAAGTTCATATTTGCTATAATGGTGTAAGGTTAAAACCTTTCACCAAGAGGCTTCTATGTACAATCATCATCATGCTGAAATCTGGAATTTCAAAAGAATTTGATGCATTTCGGTCAGTGCTTCAGAAAAATCCGGCAATTAAGATTCAGGATGTAGGCTTTTACGATCTGAATGTATTTACTTCATGCGAGTTAAACGACCAGCTTATGGTCACACCTTCTATCTGGCAGGACATACACCCATCATTGAAGACAATACCATTTGAAACAGAAATCACGGTTCCTTACGGACTACTGTATGCTGAGACTCTTTGTTCAAAGGCACAGCTGTTTATTGATACCATTAAAGACTTTTTATCACCCCAATAGATTTCCTGCATATCTTTCTTGACCTGGCGATACTCTGTATAAGCTTTTTTCTTTTCCGTTAGCAGCTGATGAAATAATTGTAAAAAACAAAGAGACGATTCACGCACTCCCAACCGGGGAGCATAAACCGTCTCTTTACTATTATTTTATTGCTTCCGGCACAACTGTGAATAACACCAAATCCTCATTTCCGGTATTTATTATGCTATGAGTTGACCCCACCGGGGTAAACTCCATATCTACATTCCACATTTCCAGCCCGGCATTTGCTGCTTCTGTCATCGTCTTGGAAACTTCCTCATAATGTGTGCCTTTCAAATGCGGCTTCATCTCTGTCTGACGATACTGATGAACCGTAAGGAATATCGCCCGTTCATGACTTTTCAGCGAACCCGTCAGTTCTTTAACATGCTTTACCATTCTGTCTGTAGATGAAAACGGCGTGGCAGGCTTTGTCTTGATATGACTGCCGTAAACCACATTGATGGTTGTAAGCGGTGTTTTGACCTCCAAATAAGTATTGCCTACAAGGAAGTCAAGCTTAGAAATACCCAGATTTATTTCCAATGTATCTGTCATGAAGCAGATCAACAGCCTTGAAAATCGTATCGGAGTCAAGCTGTTTGTCCGCACCAATCACGGCATATCGCTCACACCGGCAGGCGAGGAATTGTATAAACAGGCAAAAAAATTGATTGCCGCCGGAAATGCAGCAATCAAAAGCGTAAGAAATATAGGCGGATACAAGCAACATACCATCCGTGTCGGAACCTCTCTTATGCGTCCCTGCAAGATGCTTGTGGATCTGTGGGCAAAGCTGGATACCCACAAGCTGCCCTACCAGATCGAGATTGTCCCCTTTGATGATAACCCCACAGGGTTAAATGCCATGATGGAATCTCTTGGAGCAGACATTGACTGCTATGTAGGACCGTTCAATTCTATTCAGTGGTTAGAACAGTACAGCTTCTATCCTTTAGGTCTTTTCAAATGCTGCTGCGCCGTTCCTAGAAATCACCCGCTGGCATCAAAAGAAAGGCTAAGCTGGTCTGACTTGAGCGGCGAGAATTTCATGCTGATAAAACAGGGAGAGTCTCTGATTCTGGATCGTTTACGGAAGGAAATAGAAAACAATCATCCCGACATTCATCTGGTAGACATTCCCAACATCTATGGCACATCAATCTTTAACGAATGCGAACAGCGGGGCTATATCATGGAAACGCTGGAGATATGGTCTGACATCCATCCGGGGCTTGTTACAATCCCAGTAGAATGGGAATACGAGATGCCTTACGGGATCATCTACGGCAGCAAACCCTCAAAGGATTTTCAGGAGTTCATCAGTGTTTTAGCGGCTGCCAAATGAGCTGCCAAATATTATTATAAAAAATGGCGGTCTATATTCTCCAATTCTCCTGATCTTTTACACCATTTTTACACCATCGCAATAGTATTATCCAGCTTTGTAATCTCTGTTTCTACATGTCCCATCTAGGTGATATGATTGTAGGTATTCACATTGTTCTTAAAAAAGCTGTCCACCTGTATTCTTTTTCATAAGCAAAAGATACATAATAATTCCCATAATAATTGAAATAACGTCTGCAGCCGGTTGTGCCCAAACCAATCCGGTAATACCAAACAATGCATTCAGGATAAATAGTGCTGGAATATAAACAAGTCCCTGCCTGCTTACATTTACTACAAGAGATGCTTTCGCCGCTCCCATTGCCTGAAGTGCATTGGTAAACACATAATAAATTCCAAAAGCAGGTCCCGTACATAGCAATACTCTCGCAAATTGAACCGCATAATCAAAAGCACTCTGGTCTGTCAAGAAGACACTGACTATCTGATTTGTAAATAAATAACATATCAAAGTCAAAATGATGCCCAATACGGTAGAAAAAATAAAAGCGGACTTCATGTATTGCTTAACCTTTTCCAGTTATTGGCACCTACGCAATAACCCAGAAGCGGCTGCACACCCTGTCCAATTCCCATAGAAACCATTCCGGTGATCATGACAACCTTCATGGCAACACCAATACCCGCAAGAGCCATATCTCCATATGCTGTCATCTGGCTGTTCATTACCATCTGAGAGACACTCATAAGAATAGAGCCGAGTGCTGCTGGAATTCCGATTGCCAGTACACCGCTTGCCACCTTATTTTTAAGCCCAAAATCCCGTATGTTAACGCTTAAGGATGATTTTCCTCTCCAAAAGTAAATAAGATAGTATAACACTCCTACGGTTTCCCCTATCAAGGTTGCTAGTGCACAGCCCACGATTCCCCATTGGAATCCAATGATAAATACAGCATCCAATATCATATTTGTTATATTTCCAATAAGCTGTCCATTCATTGCATTGCCCGCCTGTCCCTCTGCTCTGAGGACATTGGAGAAACAACTGGATATCAAAGCAAAAGGACCGCAAAAGCTCACAATGGTCAAGTAAGATTTTGTAAACTCCCATGTTTCGGAACTTGCACCCACAAGTATAAGGATTGGTTCCATAAACAGCAGCAGGCAGCCAGAGATTAAAATGCCTATACCAACGCAGCTCCACATACAAAATGCACTGATCTTCCCGGCATATGCTTTACGTCCTTCACCAAAGGCCCTTGATATCGTAGAAGTACCACCGATTCCAAAAACACTTCCTAATGACATAAACATTAAAAACACAGGAGTGGCCAGAGAAACAGCAGCTACCTGATAGGCATCATGGGTTTGACCGATAAAAAAAGTGTCTGCTAAATTGTATATTAATACCATAAGCATTGCTGCCACGGCTGGTAATGCGTTTTTTACCACGGCCTGTCCTACCGGCATTCTATTGTATTTTTCTAATGATTGATTCATGTTTTATGCCTCATTAGAGCAGCCATTTTTAAATGATTTACTCGGATACATAAATTCATAGATTAATTGACCTTCTCTGTTGACCAGTTCTTTTCCTGCCTCGCTCATCACCAATTTACCGGTTGCCTGATATCTGCTGTAAGATGGTTGTAACCCCAACGATTTAATCAATAATCTGACGGGCATTGGCATATCATTAGCAGGCACCGTATTTTCCAAAATCTTATCTTCTGTTACTGTATATTCCACTTGTTTCTGACCGTCTGAAACAAGGTATCTTGTGCTGCACTATTTACAAGTTTTCAGAGTCTTATACAAACAAAGAGTTTTGAGCAGATTACGGTCAAAGAATTATGTGAAAATGCTGTCGTCCGAACAGCAACTTTCTACTCCCACTTTACAGATAAATATGACTTTGTTGCATTTATGATGAAAGAGTTGAGGCAGCAATACATCTCGTCTATTGCTGTGCCATCCTTTCAGTCTTCAGAAGATTACTATATCAATATAATCCGAAATGGTCTGGGGTTTTTACAGGAGTACCAACAACTGATACAGGCAATCGATGCAGACAGTATCTTAAATATCATTGCTCACTCAACCGGAACCGCTTTAAGAAATGAACTTCTCCTGCATTTGGAAGCAGACCAGAGATTCGGCTATGTCCTGGTTGCCACTCCGGAAATCACTGCCGAATTATTCATTGGATCCATCAATCAGATTAGTCGATGGTTAATAAAAAATCCAAACAAAATAAGTATGGAATCACTTCTAAAGGAGTTGGTATCGTATGTCCACCGACTTGTATACCGCGAAGATAAACGTGTCTGATACCATATATAACTCTTCCTTTCGTGATTTTGGCATAAGAAAAGAGCCATATTTCTATGACTCTTTTTGCTGTATTAAGTATTAAAGTAAGCTGTATTTTATCACAGCAGGGAAGTATAATCAAATAACGCATGCAGCAATACCGGAATCCACAAAGTCCCCGTCTTTTCCTTCAAGAACTGGAATGCACATCCTGCCAGTATAAGTCCTAGCATCTGTGATATTGCAAATTCAAACAAGACATGTAGTGTAACAACATCAAAATGTGTATAGGAAAATATATGTGTGAATGCAAACAGTAGATTAGGAATCAAGTAGCGCCATTTATCTGGAAAACTGTCAGCTGCATTTTGTACAGAAAGCAGATTTCCTCTGTTTTTCTGAAAATAGATATAAGAAATACTAAACAAGGTGTTCAGCGTAGATATTAAAATGACTGTTATAATTGTCTTTTGCTTCTTCCCCATGTTCCAACCTCCAAATGTTCTTACTGTGTACTTAATGCTTTTTTTGTTTTGCAGCAACAAAAGTAATTGGAAAGTTATGCCCCACAATTTTGCAGGAATCTATGATTTGAAAACCATTTTCAGCGATAAAGTCTAAAAATTCCGCTGTATCCCATCTGGAATAGGTTTTAAAGCCAATCAGCTCCATCAGTTTTTCTTTCCATACAAATTTTCTTTTTTCTCTTGTAAATGTGGGACAGATAAAAAAGCCATCTTCCTTTAATACCTTTCTGATATTTTCAAGTGCAAGCTCTGGGTTTGGCATAATATGAAGTGCATTTGCCATCACAACGGCATCAAATGTATTTGACGCATATGGGAGTTTTGTGGCATCCTGTACAGAGAAGTAAACCCTTCTGCTCGTGTTTTTATGTTTCGCTTCTTTAATCATATTTTCCGAAAAATCTGTTGCCTCCAGATGACGGCATTGTCTGGCAATTGTAAAAGAAATCATACCTGGTCCACACGCCAGTTCCAATACATTCATATCCCGATTTATATATTCACAAATCTTCTTTGTCATCTTATCGTAAGCCTGCTGTTCCTTTTTTCTACCATAGGTGGATTTCTTGTAAACCTTTGCTGTTTTATTCCAAAATTCTTTATTGTCCTGTGTCTTCATGATAATCTGTACCCTTTCTTGCATCACTATAGATATCTATATTAAATCCTAATATAGTGTAATATAAGAATCATATAAGTTAGTCTAATCTAATTGTATTATACCACATTTATTCCTATTGTACACAAAAAAGATGAAACAGGTTTTATCCCATTTCATCTTTTGTCAGCTTCATTTTTTCCTTCTCTACTCTTGAAATTCTTCAAAGAAACTATCTATATGCTTATTTAGAAGATAACCTGAGATTTATCATGCTCTCTATCGCATATTTGAATCATAAGATATGGCTCTTTTATTTTCATAATGCCTATAAAGAGCACCTTTTGTGATTCCCAGCTCATTTGCAATCATACTTACAGATACTGCTTCATACCCGTCCTTTGCAAATAAATGAAGTGCAGTTATAAGAATTCTTTCCTTTGTATTCATCCGATCAACATCACCCCTAAAAAATCCGACAGAAAATGTAGAGTCATACAACTCCACAAAGAGTTTCCTTTTCGAAACAAATAGCCAAATAATACTCCTAATACAAATACATACACGCATTGTATCATCACAGTTTCAACCGGAAATGTGCCGTATAAAAAATATTGTATCATGTATGCTGGCAGATGTACCATTACAAAGAAAATTGTGGAAATTACATTTGCTGTTCTCTCCGATACAAATGTAGACAAGGCATTCAATCCCCACCCACGATAAACAAGCTCCTCAGCAAAAGCTACACCAACGAACATGAATAAATGTTTTCCCAAATGAAAGTCTGGATTAATCCATACCTCGCCGTGATTAAAAAACATTCCCGCCACATTATATATTGCAATTATCATTACTGAAATAATGAATGGTTTCATTTGGGGTTTGTTCGTAAATAACTGTTTCAATGTTGTCGGGATTTCCTGCCTGTATTTAAATAGTAATAAAATTGCAGGCATTGCCCAAATGAAACGACAACAAAAGTCAAATATGTAAACAAGCCAACTGTCACTTGATGCATGAAAAAAATTCGTATATCCCCATGCGTTTGTTACAACAGCCCACAATAATATACTACCTAGTAGTGAATAGAAAACTGTTATTAAAGAGAATCGGTTTTTCATCTTATTTCTTCCTTTCAGAACGAATCGATTTTTTGAATCATTTTTAGAAATTTATTATCATTATTTATCTCCTTTCTGAAATACTTCTTGTCAAACTTCCAAGAATCACTAAAGCTACTCCTGATAACACCATAATCCATCTCATAGAAATCATATCCGACAATGGTCCAAAAATCAACATCCCTATCGGTAAAAACGCACTGTAAATTGCAGAAAATAAGCCAAATACTCTTCCCTGCATTTCCGGTTTTGCACTTTCCTGAAGCAAGGTAGTCGTTGCTGTCTGAATCATTGTTAATGCAATTCCATACAAGAACATAAATAAAAGATAGAGAACAAAACTCTTAGATATTCCCATTCCAATGGCAAGTATTCCAAAAAGAATCATTCCCGCTATCAATGTCTTTAATCGATCTTTAAAGCCGCCCCAGGTTCCCATTAGAATTCCACCTAACGTCATTCCTGCGAATCCAACAAGTTCAACCGTTGTAAGATATGCATAACTGTTCCCATAAGTTATACTGACATATAATCCTGCGAGAAAACCCGCCGGAACACATAACAAAATGAAGAATCCATTTGTTAGAAGCAGCCTTTTAATAAAAAAATCTGACTTAGCATAATGAATACCGTATAACATATCCTGATAGACGGAACCTTCTCCATTTTCTACCTCTTCCATCTTTTTAGGAAGTAACACAAAACTAAATACAGTAATTCCAATTACAGCTGTAATAATGTCAAGCATCAGTGTTATTGGCAATGAATAATAAGTAAGTACCAGTCCCGCAGCAGCCGGAGCTGCAAACTGAACGACGGACTGAATCGTTGCATTGATTCCATTGACCCGCATGTAATGCTGCTCAGGAACTAATTCTGGGATCAGGGCTGATACTGCAGGTGTTTGTATTCCTGTTCCGATAGAGCGCAATGCCGATATAAATAGTAATAACATGAGCAATGTTGTGTCTTTTGAAATATATGGAAACAATAATATCAATATTAATGTTGTTACTGTAATACCTGTGTCAGCTCCAATAATTAACAGTTTTTTAGAATGCCTGTCTGCCCATACACCTGCAAAAAAGGATATTACAAATTGTGGAAGATAAGCACAAACTGTAAGCATAGACACCCAGAATCCAGATGAGGTTTCTTTGGTTACATACCACACAATTGCAAACTGAACCATTGACGAACCAAACAAGGAAATTGCCTGGCTTGTAAGGAATAATGTAATTTGTTTTTTCCAATTCATAATCACATTACACCTCCAATGAAACCACTGGTAGAAGCTCAATATAACCTCTTTCTCCTATTGGCTCCAACTGGATTCTTGGATTTTCCATATCCCAGGCATAGTTTAGCAGTGTCAGGTCATACTTCTTCTCTGCTTTCCAGATTTCTTCAATTGCTTCCTCATAATCCTCTTCTGCAAATGGTTCTCCCTGAAACATGAGATATCTGCTGGATGGAAGTTCTATCACATCAAATCCATCTGGTACCTCTCCCTGATAATCAAGCTCTACTTCCACACCCTGCACATATTCAGAAGTGTTTGACTTTCGGTATCTCTCCGGCAGCCACATACATACAGGCTCACCACTTATCGATTTCATGCTCATTAACAGTCCCCAGACATCGCATCCTGCTTCTTCACAATACTCAAAATAATGCCTTGCTTTAATCCCTCTCTTGATTACAACCTTTCTCGCTGGTTTATCAACCACTTGAATAAAAATATTTCTTGTTTCACTCATACGATGCTCCTCTCTCTTCTTCGAAGACAAAATACCATAGGGTGTAAAGAGAGAAAGAGCTGTCGGTGATTTGGCATATTCTCTTGGATTACAGCCAAACTCTCGACGAAAGGCTCTCTGATAACCATCCACGCTGTTAAATCCAACTTCAAATGCCACATCAATTATCTTAATCTGCTCATCTCGAAGTCTTAAGGCAGACTTTGACAGTCTCAACTTCCGAATATATTCTCCGGGTGTTATCTTCAGCCAGTAAGAAAATAGTCTGTTGGCATACCAGGAAGAATAACCGGCTGCTTTGGCTAAATCTGCTGCTGTGATATTTTCATACAGATGTGCATCGATAAAATCCTGCATATTTCTCACGGCTTTTATTTGCTCTTCCATCTTTTTTCCACCTCCTTTTGATTACAACTTGAATTATAGAGAAACATCTAAATATATTCTCGACTATTTGTGCGATGATGAAATCACAAAGATGAAACTTGTCTCTTAAAATCCCCGACTTTCTGATGAAAGCCGGGGATTCCTCTTTATATCTATTCTATTTTCCATACTTTGTCTTAATCACAAAGAGATGCTTTGGGAATTTCTCCGACCCCTTTTAAAACTATTCTTGGCTGGTATGGATATGTTTTTATCATCTCTGTACTCGTCACTCCAGACAACACCAGACAAGTATCAATACCGGTTTCTATCCCGGCAATTATGTCTGTGTCCATGCGATCTCCAATAATTGCAGCATCTTGTGAATGGACACCTAGAAGCTGCAATCCTGTTCTCATCATAAGTGGATTAGGTTTGCCCACAAAATATGCCTTTTTTCCTGTTGCCATCTCGATTGGAGCAACAAGTGCCCTGCAGGCAGGTATAACGCCTCGTTCGGAAGGTCCTGTTAAATCTGTGTTTGTTCCAATTAATTTGGCACCATTTTGGATATGATGAACAGCCTGACATATCGCTTCATAATTATAATTATAAGTTTCTCCAACAATAACATAATCAGGATTAATATTATTAATCATGATACCTTCTTCGTGTAATGCACATAGCAATCCCGGATCACCTATCACGTAAGCTGTACAGCCGGGTTTTTGTGATGCGACAAATTTTGCTGTAGCAAGTGCACTGGTATAAAAATGACTTTCATCCACATCAATTCCCATTCTCGCCAGTTTCTGCTGTAATTCTTTTGGTGATTTTCCACTTCCGTTCGTTAAAAATAAAAACTTCTTTTTTTCTGTATATAACCAGTCAACAAATTCTTTTACACCATCTAGCAGCTGATCTCCATGATAAATTACTCCATCCATATCACATATAAAACCTGATTTACTTTGTAATAACTCCATTTTTTTCTCCTTTAAACTTAAGTAGATTCTACTTAATATTATCTACAACACTATCACACGCATACCAAACAATGACAAAAATAATATTTGGTATGCTACACATATAAGTATGGAACAAAGAATCACATCCTGCTATCGTGTAAATGTAAATCTATTGTAAAAACTTTAAAAAGTGCATCATCGATTTCTTTCGTATCATGACTTTTTTAACATAATACCCTTAATCACCAGATAGATAAAACTAAGTATTCCGGCGTAAGGCTGTAAACTGAGAATGAAGCAAATGGTAGTAATCACACTCAATGTAAGCGATAATATGCGTATATTGTTTATAACTTTTGATTCCGGATTATTCTTAAGAAACAGGATACACACTCCACAAAGAAATAAACCGAGTATCAAAATTAAATATATTATTTTCGAATAAAGATGTATCTGTGATAAAGACAATATAGAAACCGATTCAACAATATCCTTTTTATTTTGTCCAAACAATGGCAAAAAAAGCAGCAAAATCATGGAACAATCCATTAGTCCAAATACCGAATCTCTCAAGTGTTGCAATTTTTGTCTGCCATCTTCCGATGCAGCCGAAAGTAATTCTTCTCCTGATAACAAATTATCTATGGATACCCCAAAATACCTGGATATTTCTTTTAAGGAATCTAAGCTCGGATAACCTCTGCCTCGCTCCCATTTTGAAACAGACTTATCACTCATTCCAAGTTTTTCTGCCACCTGTTTTTGTGTTAATCCCAATTCTTTTCGTTTGCCTGCAATGTATTCTCCGATTTTAATCAAATCCATGCCAATACCTCCTTGCTATGAGGTTATATTACTCGTAACTGAGATAAATCGACACCCCTCAGAAGTAGAATCCGTTGATTTCTGCAAAATATAAGCATCTTTCTCCTGAGAAATCTGATACCTGTTCTTCCCTGCCCTCAGCAAGGCTCGTTTCTTCTTCCATCACTATTTCTCTTACATCATCGACGTTAGATTCTGTTGCTATGTTCTCCGCAGCCAGAACCAGGTTTGCTGTTAAAACCGTTGCCGTTAAGACTGTCGCCAATACACGCAGCCCTGTATGAATTTTTCTTCGCATTAAACACTACCTCCCTGTACATGAATATGATATCAGCTAACCATTCCCTGTACAATACTCTACAAGAACATTAATTAATATATCAGACACCCACAAAAATAATTGAAATATTAATAATTTTACTGTATAATCATATACGCAGGCGAACACCTGTCTGAAGCCATAAATCACGCATACAAAAGAATAAAACATACACACCTTTGCCACCGGGTAAAGGATATCAGTGTCAGACTTTCCATCGTCAGGTCTTAGAAGATGGAAAGTTCTGGCACTATTTTTAAGGAGAAAATTATGAAACAGAATTCTATTTTAGGCGAATTTTTAAGATATGCATTTATGAATATTATGGGTATGATCGGTTTATCATGCTACATATTAGCGGACACTTTTTTTGTATCAAAGGGTCTTGGTTCAACCGGACTGGCAGCACTCAACATTGCCATTCCCGTCTACAGTTTTATTCACGGAAGTGGTCTCATGCTTGGAATCGGTGGTGCCACCAGATTTTCCATATTGAAATCACAAGGTGAGCGCAGCGGGATAAACCGAATATTTACAAACACCGTATACCTGGGTGTATTCATTGCTTTGCTGGTTATTACTCTTGGACTACTACAATCTGGGAACATTGCAAAAATATTGGGTGCACAGGGAAGTGTGCATACGATGACTACCACTTATCTGAAAGTTCTGATGTTATTCTCACCTGCTTTTCTGCTGAATGATATTTTGATCTGCTTTATCAGAAATGATGGAAACCCAGGATTATCCATGACCGCAATGTTGATGGGAAGCTTTGCCAATATCCTATTGGATTACATCTTCATTTTTCCCATGAATATGGGGATATTTGGAGCCGTATTTGCAACCGGATTATCACCGGTTATCAGCCTGTGCATACTATCTATTCATTTCCTGAAGAAAAAAAATGGATTTTTCATTGAAAAAGTCAAACTACAGGTTTCCTCCATTAAAAGCATCATTGGTATAGGACTTCCATCTCTGATATCAGAGGTGGCGTCTGGCGTTGTCATTATTGTCTTCAATATCCTTACTTTAAAAATCGAAGGTGTCATTGGTGTGGCGGCATATGGTGT
>JAUNBT010000309.1:0-986 GCA_030526985.1 Lachnospiraceae bacterium
GGCAAGAGTAAGTCCTGGCACATTAGTCACCAAACCGTCCACATCTGTATACGGCCGTTTTTGGATAATTCCATTTCCCCGGTCTTCCTCTCCAATCACTCTTACATTGGTCGTATGTGTCTGATCAGACATCACAATACTCTCATATGGAAATCCAATCGCCTTGGAAATCCGTTGATAATTCTCAAAAACAGCAGCTTCCTCATCACCTCTGGTAAAACTTAGATTCATAGAAGCAAAAATCCCCTTACTCACCCCTCCTAATCTAGTGGTAAAACCATGATATACTCCTTCGCACTGATCCAACATTGGATATGTTAGAAAAACCACCTGATTTTCTTCATGTACATTCATTTTACCCATTTGATTGTTTTTCCACTTTATTTCCATAGTTTTCCTCCAAATGTAACCTCACGACAGCCTCTAAATTACAGCATATTATTTCAATTCAATAGGGCTAACACAACACTCAAACAATCAACAGTAATCAAATGCATTTTTTATCAGCGATATCTTTGTTCCATCAATTGCCACCACATCAAATCGGCAACATGTCTCTTCACTTAACTGATGATCCAGCAAATAAAAAGCCGCAACCATACTGATCCGATGTTGCTTTTTCGGGTTTACAGCCATAAATGCACCACCTTGATGATACGTCGTCCGATATTTTACTTCTATAAATACCAGACAATCTCCATCCCACCCTATCAAATCGATTTCACCCATACGACACCGATAATTTCGAACGACAATTTGATAGTTTCTCGCCTTTAAATACCTAGCTGCCACATCTTCGTAAAATGTACCAAGTTCCCTGTTGTTCATCTGACACCTTCCATTCCACTCCAGCATCAGTCCAGAAAGCTCAAATCTATCCCCAAATCAACTTGCATCTACTATTCACTTTGTTCATAATTTCTAATATTTTCCTAAACTAACTTACTCGATTTCCATATCATTATACCGTCCACAACCCATACATG
>JAUNBT010000309.1:996-2247 GCA_030526985.1 Lachnospiraceae bacterium
GTAAAGAATATGCATGCATTTAATATTTTTTTAATATACCTTATTTATCGAAAATACGGCGTAATAACAAACTCCAGCATCCTTTAAACAAAATTTTTAATAAAGCTATGTCTATGTATCGGCGAAGGGCCATATTTTTTTAATGCTTCTATGTGTACAGAAGATCCATACCCCTTATTGGATGCAAAGCCATATTCTGGCATCAATTCATCATATTCCACCATCAAACGGTCTCGTGTCACTTTCGCCACAATACTGGCCGCTGCAATAGATATGCTTTTCGCATCTCCTTTAATAATTGGAACCTGTGGTATTTCCACTTGAGGAATCGTAACTGCATCATTTAATAAAATCTGTGGTTTTACTGCAAGCTTGGAAACAGCCTGTCTCATAGCTTCATAAGTTGCCTGTAAGATATTAATCTCATCAATACGGGTATGACTGACATACCCCAATCCCACAGCTACCGCTTGATCCATAATCACATCATATAGTTCTTCTCTTTTCCTCTCAGAAAGCTGTTTTGAATCATTTAAGTACAGTATTTTGCAATCCTTTGGAAGAATGACAGCTCCTGCTACCACAGGTCCTGCCAAAGGGCCTCTGCCCACTTCGTCGATTCCGCACACATACCCCAAATGCTCATACTGTTTCTCATAGGCTTTCATCGCCTCAATGCGAAGTTCTTCCTGATGAAGTTTTTCTTCCTGTTTATGATATTTCTGCAAAATAGCAAGGACACCTGATCGGGTGTCCTCTTGGTATTCTCTCAGAAGTATTCTGCGTTCCTCTAAGGAAGCTTTCTTAAATTCATTTTTTATTTCTGTAATTGTTTTCATCTTATCATCCATTTTATTTTTCCGGTGCTTCCAAGGTAATTCTTCCTAATTTACCGCTTCTAAAATCATCCAAAAGCAGAGCTGCAGCCTTCGTATAATCCAAATCTCCACCCTTTAAAAGGCAATTTCGATTTTTCGCAATCTCAGCCAGCATATCCACTGGTTTGCCCTCTTCTAAAATCTCATAACGATTTTTCAAAAGTTCTGGATATTGTTCTGATACATAAGAAATTAATTTCAAAGACATTTCATCAATATTTAAAATCTCATCTTTAATAGAACCAATCAACGCAAGGCGAATCCCCACTTCCTGATCCTCAAATTTAGGCCATAAAATTCCTGGGGTATCTAGAAGTTCTACACCCTTTTTCAAGCGAATCCACTGTTTTCCCTTGGTAACACCTGGTTTATT
>JAUNBT010000309.1:2257-3289 GCA_030526985.1 Lachnospiraceae bacterium
GCAAATGTGTTGATAAAGGTGGATTTTCCCACATTTGGAATTCCAACTACCATACAACGAATGGGACGATTCTTAATTCCCCTTCTTTTATCACGTTCAATCTTTTCTTTACAGGCTTCCTGAATAATTCCAAAAATCGCCTTTACACCTTTTCCACTTTTTGAATCAACCTTTGCCACAAAAAATCCTTTTTGTATGAAATAATTGCTCCAAGCTTCATTGGCACGTTCATCTGACAAATCTGATTTGTTCAACAAAATCAAGCGGGCTTTATTCTTTCCCAGCTCATCAATATCTGGATTTCTACTGCTAAGTGGAACTCTCGCATCCACCAATTCAATAATCAAATCAATTAATTTTATATCTTCCTGCATCATACGTTTTGCTTTTGTCATATGACCAGGATACCATTGTACGTTCATTTTTCACCTTCTATTATCAATCGTTAATAAATCCAATTTTCTTTGCAGGAGATAATCGGAACCATATCTTTCCCACAATATATTTTTTTTGTACATTTCCAACATCTGCATACCGGCTATCTTCACTGTTATTTCGATTGTCTCCCAGAACAAAATATTCTCCAGATTCCAGATGTATTTCACTGTCCGCCAAGCCTGGATTACTGATACTCGGAAGGTCCCGGCCTTCTTTGTAGGTGGAACCATCAATCAAAATCTGACCATCCCTTATCTGAATAATCTCTCCTGGAAGACCGATTACTCTTTTAATATGCATACTTGCCCCATCTTCCGGGCTTGTCTTAAAAGCAATCACTTCACCTCTTTTGGGATCTCCCAATTTATATGCTGCTTTATTCATAAAAAAAGTGTCTCCGGTGGAAAACGTAGGTTCCATGGAGCCCTCCTGCATGGTTACTGTCTGAAAGAAAAACATGGCAATCATAACACCAAAAATAATTACAACCGCAATTTGAAACACCAGAGCAAGACTCTGATGTAACTTTTTATTTTCATTTATGCCGGTAAACCAATCCGATACTTTTTGAATCATAATTCCTCCATTGTTTAC
>JAUNBT010000310.1 GCA_030526985.1 Lachnospiraceae bacterium
CTTCTCTAACTGACTCACTGTAATTGCCACATTCTTAAATGTTCCAAAAATATCTGTAAACTGCAGACGTATAAACTGGACATCTTCTTCTTCCACAAGATCCAGTATATCCTGTTTGGTATATTTCTTCATCCCTTCATCTCCTTATATCTGCAAAATTTGAGCATTTTTGCTCACACTACGTTAAAGTTTATCAATAATGCTTTTGTTTGTCAAATAAAAAAAAGAGCCGCAACAAATGTTACAGCTCTCATTCATAGGAAACATCCTATTTTCTTCTTTTTCCTGCTTTTTTGATAAAGAATCTCTCACAAAACTAAATTTCAGCAATGTTTACAAGAGAAAGCTTTTCTTTATCTGCACTCTCTAAACTAGTAAGCAGTGCATTGGCCGTATCTAATGATGTCAGACAGTTCACACCGGTCTCAATTGCATTTCTTCGAATGATAAAGCCATCCTTGCTTCTCTCAATTCCCTGAGAAGGCGTATCAATGACCAGATCAATCTCATGGCCTAAAAGAAGGTCTAAGAGAGTCGGGGAACTTTCTTCAATTTTATTAATGTGTTTTGCCTTTACTCCATTTTCATTGAGAACTCTACAGGTACTTCTTGTGGAATAAATCTCATAACCAAGTGCTGCAAATCTTCTTCCCACCTCAACAGCATCCAATTTATCTGCATCTTTTACTGTTAAAATCATCTTTTTATGTTTTGGAAGATCCACACCGGAGCCTAAAAATGCCTTGTAAAGTGCTTCATGGAAGTCTTTGGAAATTCCTAACACTTCACCTGTTGATTTCATCTCCGGTCCAAGACTGATTTCAGCACCTCTTAATTTTTCAAAAGAGAATACCGGCATCTTGATTGCAATATATTCTGACTCTTTTTGCAGTCCCGGTTCATAACCTAAATCTTTTATTTTTGTTCCCGTCATCACCTTTGTTGCAAGATCCACGATTGGAATTCCTGTCACTTTACTGATATATGGTACGGTACGGCTGGATCTTGGATTTACCTCGATCACGAATACTTCATCCTGATATACAATAAACTGAATATTTATTAATCCGATAACATGGAGTGATTTTGCCAGTTTTCTTGTATAATCTTCAATTACCCTCTTGATTTTCATGGAAATGCTCTGGGAAGGATATACAGAAATACTGTCACCGGAATGGATTCCTGCTCTTTCCACATGCTCCATAATTCCCGGGATTAAAATCTCTTCTCCGTCGCACACAGCATCGACTTCCACTTCTTTTCCCATCAAATATTTATCAACAAGAATAGGATGTTCCTGTTTATGCCGGTTAATAACCTCCATAAACTCTACAATATCTTTATCGGAAATTGCAATCTGCATTCCGGCACCGCCAAGTACATAGGATGGGCGGACTAAAACCGGATAACCTAATTGATTTGCCGCTGCTAATGCTTCTTCACAGGTAAATACAGTGGTTCCCTTTGGTCTTGGAATGCAGCATTCCTCCAAAATCTCATCAAATTTTTCTCGATCCTCTGCGGCATCCACATCTTTCGCATCTGTTCCTAAGATTTTAACACCCATCTTCATCAATGCTTCTGTCAATTTAATTGCAGTCTGTCCGCCGAACTGAACAACAGCACCATCTGGTTTTTCCAAGTCAACAATGCTTTCAACATCCTCTTCTGTAAGCGGCTCAAAATAAAGCTTATCTGCGATATCGAAGTCTGTACTTACCGTCTCTGGATTGTTATTTACAATAATCGTTTCGTATCCCTGTTCTTTAAATGCCCACACACTGTGAACAGAACAATAATCAAACTCGATTCCCTGTCCGATTCGAATTGGACCGGAACCTAATACCATTACCTTCTTCTTTGCGCTGTCCGCATCGGCCTCATTCTCACTGCCAAAGCAGGAATAGTAATAAGGAGTCGTAGCTTCAAACTCTGCTGCACAGGTATCAACCATCTTAAAGGCTGCCAAAATTCCATATTCTTTTCTAAGCGTTTTGACCTCTTCTGCCGTTTTGCCGCAATAATTTCCAATCACGCTGTCCGGAAATTCTAATCGTTTCGCTTCTGTCAGTAATGATTTGGTAAGCTGCTCCGTTTTTAAACGTTTCTCCATATCAACCAGAATTGCCAACTTATCTATGAACCACATATCAATCTTTGTTACATCATGGATATGCTCATAACTGATTCCTCTTCTTAAGCACTCTGCAATGACGTAAATTCTCAAATCATCTACTTTATGCAAATGTTCTTCTAACTCTTCATCAGAAAGCTGGTTGAAACCGCCATAATCAAGACTGTCCACATGCTGCTCTAAAGAACGGATTGCCTTCATAAGTGCCCCTTCAAAGTTTGTGCAGATACTCATAACTTCTCCGGTTGCCTTCATCTGAGTCGTCAGGGTTCTCTTTGCCTTAATAAATTTATCAAAAGGAAGTCTTGGAATCTTTACGACACAGTAATCTAAAGCCGGTTCAAAGCTTGCATAGGTCTTTCCTGTTACCGCATTCTTAATCTCATCTAAGTTATATCCTAAGGCAATCTTTGCCGTTACTTTTGCAATCGGATAACCGGTTGCCTTTGAAGCTAAGGCAGAAGAACGGCTTACACGGGGATTTACTTCAATGACACAGTACTCGAAGCTCTCCGGATGAAGTGCAAACTGTACGTTACAGCCACCACAGATATTCAGTTCATTGATGATATTAAGTGCAGAACTTCTTAACATCTGATATTCTTTATCTCCCAACGTCTGGGATGGTGCCACTACTATACTGTCACCTGTATGCACGCCTACCGGATCTAAATTCTCCATATTACATACAGTGATGCAGGTACCATTGGCATCCCGCATTACCTCATACTCTACTTCTTTCCATCCGGCGATACATCTTTCTACCAAAACCTCACCAACACGGGAAAGTCTCAGACCATTTTGCAAAATCTCTATAAATTCTTCTTCATTTTCTGCGATTCCTCCGCCGCTTCCACCTAAAGTATAGGCTGGACGAAGTACTGCCGGATAACCGATTACCTCGTTGACAAACTTAAGACCACTCTCGACATCATTCACGACAAGACTAGGAGCAATAGGCTCATTGATTTTCTCCATCGTCTCTTTAAATTCCTGACGATCCTCTGCTTTTTTAATCGTCTTTGCAGATGTTCCAATGAGCATTACATTGTGTTCCTTTAAAAAGCCACATTCATCCAGCTCCATCGCAATATTTAATGCTGCCTGGCCACCTAAGGTTGGAAGAAGGCTGTCCGG
>JAUNBT010000311.1 GCA_030526985.1 Lachnospiraceae bacterium
ACTTATACTAATTACACATACATCTATGACCATTTTATTCGAGATTCATTTGGAAAAGAGAATGTTACGAAAATTAGATATTCGGATGTGTTGCATTTTTATCTTTATTTAATTAAAGAAAAAGGGATACAGGTAAACACATTAGAAACAGTACATAGTGTTTTGCACCCGACATTTCAAATGTTGGTAAGAGACAATATCATTCGTAATAATCCAAGTGATGGAGTTATGGCTCAAGTTAAAAAGAGGCCGGGAAAAAATCATGGAGTTAGACATGCTTTGACAGTAGAGCAACAGAGAGCATTCATGAATTATATAGCTGAAAATCCTGTTTTTTATCGTTGGACACCATTATTTACGGTGTTACTTGGAACAGGATGCCGCATTGGAGAAATAATCGGATTGCGGTGGGAAGATATTGATTATGAAAAACGTATGATTAATATTAATCACAGTGTGACATATTATCCAAGAAGGGGAGATACATATAAATGTGAATATCAAGTTTCTCTCCCAAAGACTGAAGCAGGCATTCGGAATGTTCCGATGATGGATGAAGTGTATTCGGCATTTAAGGAAGAAGAAACCAGACAGAAAGAGGACGGAATTTGTAACATAATGGAAGTCGATGGAATGTCAGGGTTCATCTTTGCTAATCGTTTTGGAAGGTTACACAATCCACAGGCAATCAATCGTGCAATAAGGCGTATTTCCGAGAATTATAATGCAGAAGAAGTAGTAAATGCAAAAAGGGAAGAACGACCACCAGTGATTATTCCACATTTTTCGTGCCATCATCTAAGACACACGTTTTGTACTCGACTTTGTGAGAATGAAACCAATGTAAAAGTCATTCAGGCAGTAATGGGACATGCAAGTATCGAAACAACTTTAGATATTTATGCTGAGGTTACTGATATGAAGAAAACAGAAGCAATTGAAGATTTATCACGCAACTTACACATTTTTTAGGAAAGAGTCCTTGATGGATGTGTTGCAGTGCAACAGAATTTTGCAGGTACAACAAAAGTGCAACAATTTCTGAGTGCATAATACCAAATGGTATGTGATAATAAGTATCGCTAAAAACCAGAAAAACGGGATAAAGACTTATGATATGGGATAAACATTTTTTAACAATTTCAATCCCAACGATGAAATCATTGGAGAAATAAAGCCAGTGTTTATGCGGCTTCCGAGACTTTCGTGTTGTGTGGTACGACAGGAGTACGACAAAATAATCCGCTCTAAAGGTTTAAAATAAGCGGTAATAAATTAAAAATCGTTAGTTTCAGAATATATTTTGTACGATAAGGACATTTTTCTAAAAGAAATTTTAGGGAGATGTCCTTTTTTGTTATGGTCATGTCATCCACTCATTACACTAAAAAAGAATTGGAGGAAGTATTATGAGCACAATTACAGCGTTAGGGGCAAAAAGTATCAAAAAGGAAAACATTATTTTTATCAGCGAAGCACATGAGAAATTCTACTACGAAAAATTAAAAGAAGTAAGGTATCAGGATGCTTATCATAAAGCACTTTGTTATTGTCTTGGAATTAGTGATGATACAAGAAAAAATGTATATCGGATTTATGATTTCAAAACGGGAAGTGTGAAACCAGAGTGCTTGCAGGAAGGCTGGCAGACCAGTGGGAGCGTTCGGGTGGTTAGAATAGCATTCAACCTTTACTGCAATGGGACACCGAGTGTTTATGATTATGAGGTTGCAGAAGAACAGCTGAACGAGTGCAGGAACTATACAGTGGAAGAATTGTTTTGCTGCTGCTATGCACAGTATTTCTGGCAGGCAATTCAAATTCGATATCCGGAGTATGTTACCTATAACCATGCGCTGTATGCACAGCTTGGAGGGCAGGATTAATGTTGAAAATCAGATTGATGGGAACAAAGAATGATATAAAATGGTTTGCAAAAATTTTGCAGAGGCACCCGAAAGTAGAAGTAAAAGAATTTTCCGATTTTTATACAAATAAAGGGACAAAGAAATTTTACCGGGCGTATGTAGAAGTAAATAAAACGAATGTAGCTGAAAAGTAAAGGAGAACAGATCATGTGCAGAGAAGATAAAAACTGTCGTGTTATTGCAGTCGCAAATCAAAAAGGTGGCGTTTCCAAAACCACCACAAGTATCAACCTTGGAGTTGGATTAGTAAATCTTGGCCAGAAGGTATTGTTGGTGGATTTAGATCCGCAGGGGCATTTGACCTTGGGATTAGGTTTTCCGAAGAACCTGCCGGTTACCTTAAAAAATATGATGGAGAACATCATCATGGGTATTGAGTTTGATCCAAAGGATGGAATTCTGCATCACCCGGAAGGAGTTGACGTAGTGCCTTCTAACAAGCTGTTGACAGGGATGGATATGTCTCTGCTGACGGTAGAAGATAGGGAGATGGTCTTGAAGGAGTATCTGGAGCTTTTAAAGGGCAGTTACGATTATATTATCATTGACTGTATGCCATCCCTTGGGATGCTGACTATCAATGCTATGAGTGCGGCGGACAGCGTACTGATCCCGGTGCAGCCACAGTATTATGCGGCAGACGGATTGACGGAGCTTTTGAAGGTGATTAAGGGCATTAAGAAACGCTTCAATCCAGGGCTTGTGATTGAAGGAATTTTGTTCACTATGGACAGCAGCCGGTATAACAATTCTAAGAGGAATAAGAAGGCGGTTGCAGACACCTATGGCAAAGAGATGAAAATTTACGACTATACGATTCCCCGCTCGGAAGCTATTGCGGAAACAGCTTCGGAAGGAGTCAGCATTTTCTCTTATGACAGGAAGTGCAAGGGTGCCACCAGTTATGCACTTCTGGCCCAGGAGGTGTTGAGCCATGCGTAGACCACAGAAAGAAATTCAGCTTACCTCTTATGATGACCTGCTGGGGATTGCAGAAACGGATAATCCTGACGTAGACCGGGTGTTGGAAATGCCGCTGACTGATCTGTACTCACCGGAAAACCATCCTTTTCAGGTACGGGATGATGAAAAGATGGTGGAGACGGTGGAGAGCATCCAGAAATACGGTGTCTTAAATCCGGCATTGGTAAGGCCGAGGGCTGGCGGTGGCTATGAGCTGATATCCGGGAACCGGCGAAAAAGGGACTGTGAGCTGGCAGAAAAAGATACGATGCCGGTGCTTGTCCGAAACTATACGGACGATGAAGCGGTAATTGTCATGGTGGATTCCAACATTCAGCGTGAGAACATCCTGCCAAGTGAAAAAGCT
>JAUNBT010000034.1 GCA_030526985.1 Lachnospiraceae bacterium
TACAGCAAAACTGGAAGAATTCTGTCACGCATTTATACACGGTGATGGAGAGAAAATGGAAAACATATTAAACAGATATCTGAAACAGACGATCAGTATCAGAGACACCAGTGTAAGAGATGCGATGAAAGAAAATTTTTATCATGGGATATTGCTTGGTCTGCTCAGCTTCCAGGGGTCCTGGTATGTCAGATCCAATGCGGAGAGAGGAGATGGATTTGCTGACATTGTGGTGTATGATCCGGATTCAGAAACTGCTGTTGTGGTTGAAATAAAATATGCAAGGGACGGCAGTCTGGAGCAGGCGTGTGAAAAAGCGATAGAGCAGATTGAAGAAAAAAATTATGGCGAAAATAGCGCAGATTCGGTATTTGAGGAGGCAGATAGGATACGAAAGTGCGGGGTTGCGTTTTATAAAAAGAAGTGTAAAGTAAAGTGTGTATAAATTAGCAGGAATAAACGATGAGAGATGCAAAACAAATTATATGCATCTCTCTATTTTATTTAAGGGGTCTATTACGCACTTTTCGTAATGCAATTACTCCTTTTGCAATGTCATCCATTCCATTTTGTTCTTCTGGCTCAATTGTTTCCATAATTCTTTCTATTGCCTGAAGCGGGTCTAAGGAATGATATGGGAAATATAGTTTTCTCAACTCTTCTGGTTTCATGATCTTATAAATCTGTTTACTGGTTTTTTCACTAACATATGCCCAGTATCGATAAATATAACCAATCCAATGCATTTCTTCTACCGTAAATTTTTTCTCTCCGTATACACTCGCCCCATATTGCTCTTCTATTTCTAGTATGGCATCTGAAATACTTAATGAATCATACAAAAACCCAACACTATCCATACGTTTAGCAAGATTTGAATTCATAAACCTCCGTATGAATATTTTTGAACTGCAATTTGTTTCCTGTATTGATTTTTCAAATAAAACTGCTTGATAGCTACATATTTTTAGACCTAAAGAATCCATTTTTCTCATTTTAAAATATCCTCAATATATTGTCCTTGATTTCTATATTGTTTCCGTGCAAGTTTGACCTTGTCCATGTTCAAGCTAAAGCTTGCCCGTCTTGAATTCAGGTAAGCATCTTTTTCAAGGTCTGTTAAATAACAGTGCTCAAGGAGTTGTATGTGTGAAAGTGCTCTTTCACTAACAAATACATACTGCATTCCGAGATTAGTTGCTGACAGACAATGTTGACATTGAATATCAGTAATTTCACCGTCAATAAAACTATCTATAATTTCAAACATTCTGTTATCAGCAATAGGAGCGACTATATAATCGATGTCCGCTGTCGTTTTTGCTAATTGTTTTACCTTTTTGGTATCGCGATATTCTTCTAATTTTCCACGATAGTAAGCGATTGTCAACATCCAATCTCTGTTTACACCGAATTCCTTGCTTTTTAAATTTTCAGGCTTAAATTTTAGCATATAAAGAGAAGACTTTTTATGAGTTGCGACAAACATAGCAGATTGTTCTAAACTCTCTCCACAATAAAATCCATTCCCAAAATCATTGATTTTTTTATTGTGACTAATTTTCAAATCGCCTTCGATTTGTGTTTTTGCTCCATGGAAAAGGAGGATTTCGTTATCTCTTACCATATCTTCCCGATAAAATTGTTCTTTTATTTTATTTAAACGGATTCCTTTCTTAAATACATAACTATAGAATTCATCCATGTGTTTTTTAGAAATAATATGTTTATTATTAACCCAATTGCTAAGGGTTATTCTATTTACGCCAAGTTCTTCTGCTAATTGTTGCATCGTATAATCTGTAATTTCCAGTACACTTTCTATATCTTTTGCCACCATAAAGTCCATTATTTTTCCTCTCCTTTCTACACTTCTATATATAATATTTTACATAGAAGTATTCGACATGTCAAGAAACTTCTATGTAAAGTTTTTAATATAGAAGTTTCGAGCAATAAGAAAATAGAATAGAGAAAAAGCATTTGAGAAAATATTTAATCTGCCTGTTTGCAGGAAAATATCAGTATCTCAAATGCTTTTTTAAAATAAAAGTATCTATAATTCTTAGATTAAATTATGCCTCCACGATTTCTCCAGCGATTGCTGATGCGGCGGCTGTTTTTGGGGAACCTAAGTAGATTTTTACTTTAGAGGTTCCCATTCTTCCGAGGAAGTTACGGTTGTTTGTGGCCAAGATGACTTCGTCGTCGGATAAGATTCCGCCTGCACGACCACAGCAGAGACCGCAGCCCGGCTGGGTGATGATGGCACCGGCTTTCGCCAGTGTGGTAAGATATCCGGCCTTTGAAGCTTCCAAATAAATCTTACGGCTGGCAGGGGTCACGATTAATTTTACATAGTCCGCAACTTTTTTGCCCTCTAAGATTTTTGCAGCAGCTTCTAAGTCTTCTAAGCGGCCGTTGGTACAAGAACCAATGAATACCTGGTCAAGCTTTGTGCCAGCAACAGCTTTTACATCTTCAATCTTGTCAACCTGGGAAGGACATGCCACAACAGGAACAAGTTCTTCTGCTTTATATGTAATAGTTTTGCAGTAGGAAGCATCGGCATCTCCGAAAATCCAGTCTACATCGGAAAGATTGACCTGGGAATACTCTGCAGTTTTTTCATCCGGAGCAAATAAAGCGGCTTTGGCACCGGCTTCAATTGCCATATTAGACATGCTCATGCGGGAAGCGACACTCATGTTGTCTACGGTACTTCCGGAAAATTCTAATACTTTATAGGTTGCCCCGTCTGCACCGAGGTCACCGATTAATCGAAGGATAATATCCTTGGCAGATACATTTTCTGGGAGGGTTCCGTCGATTACGACTTTGATTGTCTCCGGTACTCGTACCCAGAGCTGTCCGGTTCCAAGAATGGAAGCCATCTCCGTATAGCCAATTCCGGAGGAGAAACATCCGACACAGCCGTAGGTTGTGGTGTGGGAGTCAGTTCCAAATACAATATTTCCCGGTTTTGCATAGCCACATTCCGTCATCAGCTGGTGGCAGATTCCGTCGCTTCTGTGGATATGGGTCAATCCATATTTTTCTACAAAGGCATCTCCAATCTTAAAATGACGAATATCCTCCACGGCACTTGCCGGAACTAAATGGTCGTAAATTAAAACGACTTTTTCCGGGTCCCAGAGTTTGGTAAAGCCCATCTCTTCAAATTTATCGGCCACGAAGGGGATGAAAATGTCGTGAATCATGACCCGGTCCACATTTACCGTCACAATCTGACCGGGAGTGACATTTTCTTCGCCAATATTTTTACTGATAATCTTTTCTATCATTGTCTGTCCCATAGCTTTTCTCCTTTATTCCGTGATTCCATTACGTTTTTTCATTGCGGCGACCAGACCACCTGCATTGATGATGTCCATCAGGTTGTC
This sequence comes from Lachnospiraceae bacterium, assembly GCA_030526985.1. Classification (GTDB taxonomy): domain Bacteria; phylum Bacillota; class Clostridia; order Lachnospirales; family Lachnospiraceae; genus SIG292. Next base: position 3,405 of record JAUNBT010000034.1, read on the forward strand.
GGGAAGGGAGTGAATGGGATAGGTCTGACCATTCAACGTGATACTCTCACCAAGAATTACGTCAATTTTATCGCCTTCTTTTACCGCATCCTGAATCTGATCATTTTCAATAAGAAGCAGTCCGTTATTGATGGAGTTGCGGAAGAAAATTCTTGCAAATGATTTGGCAATGACACATTTTACTTTTAATGCCTTGATAATCTCCGGCGCCTGTTCTCTAGAAGAGCCGCAGCCAAAGTTCTTTCCGGCAACAATGATGTCACCTTCTCCGATGAGTCCGGCAAGCTCAGGGCGGAGAGGAGAAATACCATATTGTTTCATATCTTCAACGGTGGGCAGAGCCAGATATTCGGTTGGGATAATAATATCTGTATCGATATCATCTCCAAGTACCCACACTTTTCCTGTGAATTTTTCCATGAGTAAATCCTTTCTCAAATACAATTGATATCATTTATTTTCAACAATTTTTCCGGCAATAGCGGAGGCAGTTACTGTGGCGGCGGAGCCTAAATAGACATAGGAATCAGGGTCTCCAGCACGGCCCTTAAAGTTTCTTGTTCCCGTTGAAATAAGCACTTCATCCTTACCGATGACGCCCTGACAGCTTCCCCAGCAAACGCTGCAGTTACTGTTCATAACCATCGCACCGGCTTCCATGAAAATGTCAATGAGTCCTTCTTGTAAAGCCTGAATGTAAACAGCGTTGGAGGCTGGTGTGATAAGGAAACGAACATGTTCATTTACTTTCTTTCCTTTTAAAATGTTGGCAGCCACCCGGAGTTCATCAATTCTTCCGTTATTACAGGAACCTAAAAATGCTTCGTCGATTTTTACTTCTGAAGCTTCCACTTCTTTTACAGGCACCACATCGTCGATGAGATGAGGTCTTGCTACAACCGGTTCGATTTCATCTAAATTAATATCATATACCTTTTCAAATTTGGCATCCGGGTCGCTGACGAAGAGATGCTCAGCTTTGCGTCCTCTTGATTCTACATATTCTACTACTTTATCATCCGGTTCTACAATTCCGGTCTTTGCTCCGGCTTCTACTGCCAGGTTACATAAAACAAGGCGGTCGTTGATACTTAAATTGTGGGCACCTTCCCCGGCAAATTCCATAATTTTATAGTTACATCCGCTGGCACCGACCATGCCGATAATAGATAAAATCAAATCTCTTGGGTATACGCCCTCTCTTAACTTTCCAGTCAGATTAAAACGAATTGTCTCCGGCACTAAGACCCAAGACTGACCAGTTACCATGGCATATAAAAAGTCAGTACAGCCAATTCCAGTTCCGAAAGCACCTAAAGCACCGTAGGTACAGGTGTGGGAATCGGCTCCCATAATAAATTCTCCCGGACATACGAAATCCTCCACCATAATCTGGTGGCAGATGCCTTTTCCCTCATAAAAGGTGATATCATGTTCCTTTGCAAAGTTACGCATCTTTTTATGGGCTTCAGCTGTCTTAGGATTCTCAGCTGGAATATTGTGGTCAATAATAAAAACCAGTTTGTCCTTGTCAGCAATCCTTGGATTTTTTAACTGATTGTGATACATATCAATCGTCAGATGGGTCGTCCCATCGTTGCTCATCAGACGGTCCACTTCGATTGTATGGATATCTCCCGGTTTTACTTCATCAACTTTGGCAGCTCTTGCAATAATCTTTTCTCCAATTGTCATTCCCATTGTCTACACCTCCCCTTCATTTAAAAAGTTAATCAGTCCGCCTTTGTCTAAAATGTTTTGCATATAAGGCGGCAGCTTGGTGCAGGAAAAGGTATCGTCCTTTGTCTGAATGGTTCCCTCTAAAAGGTCAAGGGTAATCTCATCTAAGTCATTTACATTCTCATATAAATCTTTGCACACAATAACCGGAAGTCCGATATTAATTGCATTGCGGTAGAAAATGCGGGCAAATGATTTTGCCACAACAGCCTTCACGCCCAATGCCTTTAAAACACTTGGTGCCTGTTCTCTGGATGATCCGCAGCCAAAGTTCTCTCCGGCAACGACGATATCCTCTTTTTGTACTTTCTTAGAAAATTCAGGATCGATCGATTCAAATGTATATGCCTTCATTTCTTCGATATTCGGCAGTAACAAATATTGGGATGCAATGATCTGATCCGTATCAACATCATTGTGAAATTTAAATACTCGGCTCATATTCGTCTCCTATAGGTTTATTTTATTCTAACTTATAGAATACAATAAAATATGGGAAAAAACAATGGTTTCAAAAGAAGAAACCGCTGTTCTGCCCAGAATACAGCCCACTTTTTTAATAAAAGTGACCTGGATTCTGGCGCAAGGTTTATTGGCGACAAGGAATAAGGTCGAAAAATTCCTATGGGCAAATAGACCTGTCCTCTATTAATTTCGCCCCTAATATGGAAATCTTCACCATTAAATCATGAAATTTGTGCTTATAAACTTTAATTTTTCTAATGGAGAGCACTTAATTCCCCTATTGCCCACAATTATGGATTTTTATGGGCAAAATCAAAGCTTTTTATCTCCCCTTAGAAAAATGAATGCCAAAAATGACTATTTCAGCAACATATTAAGTAATTTGACAACATAATTGGACAAATTTTGAAGCATGGTGTTCCTATTGCCCAATCGATGGCATGGAGATGATACAAACACCCTACACCCCAAGTCCATCCTTCATCAGCAGATAAAATTTCCCTCTGCATTCGCAGCTTTGTCTGCCTTATCTTTCCTGTCAGATTTTTGGTCACTACGAAAAGATGAGTTTTATGATAAATAAAAATTGAGAATTGTCCTGACCTGTGTTAAAATTGTTAAAAGCCGTTACATATGAAATGTATGTAAACAGGAGAGCGGATGAAAAGAAGAGAATGGGAAAAGGAAGGGAAGAAGATGAAAGGACTGTTTATAATCAATCCATCTTCGGGCAGGCAGAATTTTAAAGAGAATCTGAACCAGATTGCTGGTAAGCTGATCATGGATAAAGTTGTGCCGACGATAGATGTATTTTATACGAAAAAGAAAGACGATGCGAAGAATCGGGTGGCACTTCTCACCGAAGGAGAATATGATTTTGTTGTATCGGTAGGCGGAGATGGAACCTTGAATGAAGTGGTGAATGGATTAATCTTAAGTGGAAGTAATATTCCCTTAGCGATTATTTCCTCCGGTACAGTCAATGATTTTGCAACTTATCTGAATCTGCCGGGGGCAGCCAGTGTAGACCGGTTCTGCCAGATGATTGCAGATTTTAATACGAAGGAAGTAGACGCCGGTATGATTAACGATGAATATTTTATCAATGTAATCGCCGGAGGTATTTTAACGGACATTGCATACAAAGTGCCCAAGGATAGAAAAGCAATTTTTGGAAAGATGGCTTACTATTTAGAGGGGGCATTAGAACTTCCAAAACAGTTCTTTGGAGATTTGATGCACTTGGAATTTGAGATTGACGGAGAGACAAGACAGGAAGAGGTTACCGTCTTTATTGTTGCTAATTCCAGAAGTGTGGGAGGATTTAAGGATGCCATTCCGTTGGCGTCGGTCAGCGATGGAAAGTTAGATATCCTAATCTTAAAAAAGGTAGAATTTTACCAGGTATCGAATCTGTTGTTTAAGTTTTTACAGGGAGAGCATCCCCAGCATCCATCGATTGAGTACATTCAGGCAGATGAGATTAAGATTCGTGAGTTGGGAGAAAAGACAGATATCTCGATTGACTATGATGGAGAATTATTAGAAGGCGGATTGCCAGTTGATATTAAAGTAATTCCAAAGGCACTTCGGATTATTATTCCGAAGGAAGAAAAATAAGAATAGTTATATAATATAGAAAAAAGGGAGCCAGAAAAATCTGACTCCTTTTTTTGTGATTACTTCCTCCGTTTTAAAATAGAAACGGATAAGAATATAATAATCAATACTAAAATGATAATAATAACAGTTACAACGTAAGGAACCAAAGAGGTCGTCTTTGCTTTGGTGGAGCTGCTGTCCTGGACGGCAGCAGCGATATCGGAATCTGCATCATAGTAAATGTGGGCAGAGCCAATTTCCTGATCGTTGTATGTAAAATAGATAGAACCCCAGACACCACTATCCTGGCCGTCATTTGTCATGGTGACAAGGATATCCGAAACAGCAACAGAAGTTGGTGCGAGAATGGAATAATCCTTATTATAATATGGATTCAATGCTTCCAAATTCGAGGTTTCGCCAACGGAAAGGTTGGATGCCTCAGCAATGTTGGATAAGGTAAGGTTCTCTAAAGGTTTTAAAGTGGTATAGTTGTTAAACCCGTAATCAAATAAGGTTGTTGTGTCGTTGTATGCGGCGGCGGCACCCTGACAATGGAGGATAACAGCAATCAGCTTCATGCCGTCTCTTTCGGCTGTTGTGACAAGAGTATTCCAGGCATCGGAGGTGTATCCGGTTTTCCCTTCGCAGGCACCGTCATAGTGGTACTCGCTGGCAGGCAGCAAAATCTTGCTGTGGTTCCACAACTCTCTGGCTTCCGATTTATTCGTTGCCGGAATGGTATAAGTTTTCGAGGATGCGATGGTACAAAAATCGGGATTCTGGATGGCGGCCTGCATAATCAGGGCCATATCTTTTGCACAGGTGTAATGATTCTCATCATTCAATCCATGAGGATTGGTAAAATGTGTACCGCTACAGCCAAGTTCCTCGGCTTTTGCATTCATCATTTCTACAAAAGCATCAACACTTCCGCCGATATATTCTGCCACGCCGGCAGCACAGTCATTGCCGGAAGCAAGCATAACACCGTACAGTGCAGATTCTAAGGTCATCGTCTCGTCGGCGACTACGCCAACACGGCTGCTGTCCTGTTCGATGGCGTTTAAGGTATCCGCTTGAAAAGTAAGCTCGTCGGTCAGGTTTCCATTTTCCAAAGCGACCAAAGTGGTCATGATTTTTGTAATACTGGCCGGATAGAATTGCTGGTCCGCATTTTTGGAATAAAGGATGGCTCCGGTCTTGGCCTCCATAAGGACAACGCCTTCGCCGACTAATTCTAAACCTTCTTCTGAGCCGGTTGTAATCGTTGTTCCCCGGTCAGATTCTTCTTTAATGCCGGATTCCTCATCGGATAGGGGAGCGGCACTTTCGGTAGAAGTTTCTCCGGAGGTGACAGATGCAGCGTTGGAAACTGCCTCCGTGGAGGTTTCTAAAGGGGCAGAAGTATCCTCAGAGGCAAACACAGTAATAGAGGATATTAAATAAAATATGGCCATAAAAAGGGCCAATCTTTTGTATTTCATGGTGATCTCCTTTCGATTAGACATTATCTTTAACAGTATATCTTATTTTTAAGTAAAAGAAAATAGGAAAAAGGTAAAATTCATTTACTATTTTCATGAAAAGTGCTATACTGAAACCAAAATTTGTATTTAATGCTGAAAATAATAGCAATGTAGAGAGGAAGTTTTGTTATGTTTTTCCTGTTTTGGGTATTATGGATTATCTTAAATGGTAAGATTACAGTGGAAATTGCAGTAATCGGAGCCGTGGTTTCGGCGGCGGTGTATTTGTTTGTGTGCAAATTTATGGACTTTTCGCCGCAGAAGGATGCAAAATTATGCGGAAGAGTCGGTATGTTTCTCTGGTATCTGGTGATTTTAATCGTAGAGATTTTGAAGGCGAATGTGGCGGTGATGCATTTTATTATTTCTTCTAAGGAAGAGGTGGAGCCACAGATTATTACTTTCCAGACGGATCTTAAAACGAAGACGGCGAGAATGATTCTGGCCAATTCCATTACACTGACGCCGGGAACGATTACAGTGACATTAGAGGAGAATCAGTATACGGTCCATTGTCTGGACAAGAGCATGTCAGAGGGAATCGAGGATTCTGTGTTTGTTAAGATGCTCCGAAAGATGGAGGAGGGACTATGAGTAGAATTGATCAGGCCTATCAGGCTTTATTTACCATTACAATTTTAATTCTTTTGATTTTTATGTTTCTTTGTTTTATCAGGGCACTTCGGGGACCAAAGGTGGCGGATCGAATTGTCTCTGTCAACATGATGGGAACGATGACAATTATGATTATCGGTATTTTGTCGGCTTATTTAAAAGAGAGTTATCTTTTGGATATCAGTATGATTTATGCGATGATTAGTTTCTTATCTGTGATTACACTTACGAAGGTTTACATCGGTGCCTACCGACAGAAAAAAGACCGGGAGAAAAAGCAGCAGGAAAAAGAAGAGCGGGTGTCAAGAAAGAAGGAAAGGGCTGTGAAAAACAGGGAATCACAGGAGCAGGAGGTGTAGAAATTGGAAGTAGTACTTAGCTGGATTCGATTTGGGCTTACAGCAGTGGGGCTGCTTGGTGGCCTTATTGTAGTTGGAATTGCAGTGTGTGGCGTATACCGTTTTGGATATGCTCTAAATAGAATGCATGCAGCGGCAATGCTGGATACGCTTGGGATTTTGTTTGTACTGGCGGCATTGCTCTTTTTTTGGGGTATTTCCTTTGCTTCTTTGAAAGTATTGCTGATTATATTGTTTTTGTGGATGGCGAGTCCGGTTTCGAGCCATTTGATTAGTCGTTTGGAAGTGACAACCAATGAGAAGCTGGAAGAAGAATGTGAGGTGGAAAAGGATGGAACTTGTTAAGATTCTCCTTTTGTTATTTCTGATTGTGTGTGCAATCGCCGTCAGTTTTACAAAGGGAATGCTTACTACAGTAATCACCTACACATCTTACAGTCTGGTTATGTCTATTATATGGATTTTACTGGAATCACCGGACCTTGCAATCACAGAGGCGGCAGTAGGTGCAGGTGTGACAGGTGTATTATTCTTCATTACAATGAAAAAGATTGAGGGAATTGATGAAGAGCAGGAGGAGGATGAAGATGAGCAGACAGAGAAAAAACTATGAAGAGACGAAACAGTATCATTTTCTCCAGTGGCTCTTTGGAAAAGAGGATTATCTGAATGGCCATATAGAGATGAAAGAGGAAGAAGAGGAAGAGATCATTGAAGATACAGCACAATTCTCAGACGAGGTTCAGCGAAAGCGGATTTACGAGAGACTCTATAATTTGGATAAAAACCGGGAGATGAAGTTTTTTAACAAAATTTATGCCGTTGTATCCGTACTTTTCTGTCTCTGCTTTATCGGTATTATGCTCCTAGCAGTATCTTATCTTCCCCGATTTGGAGAGGCGTCGAATCCGGACAATAATGAAGTCTCTGAGCGATATATTGAAAAAGGGCAGGAGGAGACAGGAGCAGTAAATATTGTAACGGGTATGATTCTTGACTACAGAGCCTTCGACACTTTTGGTGAGTCTAACGTGCTTTTTATTGCAGCCTGCTGTGTGACGATTTTGCTTCGGACGGATTATTCGAAAAAAAGTAAGGAACAGAAAAAGATTTTGCGGGCCCAGAATGAGGACCGTAACTATGAACCGAAAAATGATGTGATTTTACAGAAGGTTGCTTTCTTTTTAGTGCCGTTGATTTTGATTTTTGGAATTTATGTTATTTTAAATGGACATTTGTCACCGGGCGGTGGCTTTTCCGGCGGTGCAATTATGGGAGCCGGACTGATTCTTTATCTGAATGCTTACGGTTTTGCAAAAACGGAACGGTTCTTTACATCAAAGACCTATAAGGTCATTACGGTCGGGGCCCTGAGTTTTTATTGTCTGGCGAAGAGTTATTCCTTCTTTACCGGGGCAAATCATCTTCACAGCATTATCAGTGCGGGAACACCGGGCAAAATCATCAGTGCCGGCTTGATTCTTCCACTGAATATCTGTGTTGGTCTGGTCGTGACCTGTACGATGTATTCCTTTTATGCACTATTTCGAAAGGGGGGCTATTAAAATGCTCGGAACCAGTGTTTTTACTAATTACGAAGAAGTGACAGCGGTGATTTTGTTTGCTATTGGATTTTCCACTCTGCTGCTTCACAAAAATCTAATTCGAAAAATTATTGGAATGAATATTATGGATACAGCGATTTATCTGTTTTTGGCTTCCAAAGGATATATCAGCGGAAGGGCGGCGCCGATTATTACAAACGGTGTGATGGAGACCGAGGCTTATATTAATCCGGTTCCCAGCGGTCTGGTACTTACCGGTATTGTAGTTTCTGTCAGTGTCACAGCGCTGATGCTCTCCCTTACGATTCGTTTATATCGAAGATATCATACCTTAAATCTGGATGAGATTGCGATCCTTTCCAGGAAGGGAGGAAAATAATGGAGTTCGTTAGAAATTTTCCTTTTTTCTGCATTATTCTTTCCATGTTTTCCGGCGTTGTCTCTTCGGTTTTAAGTGGAAAAAATGCAAAAAGACTTACCTTTTTCAGTTTGACAGCGATTTTAGTGATGTCTTTTGCTCTGCTTTCTCATTTGATGGCGGCAGGGGAAAGTTATACTTATATGATGGGACATTTTCCTGCACCCTGGGGAAATGAAATCCGTGCCGGTGTGTTAGAGGCGTTTATGGCAGGATTTTTCTCCCTGATTATGATTCTTTCCTTAATCGGAGGGTTAAATCATATTCGGGAAGATGTGGAGGAGACGAAGGTAAATCTTTATTTTGTGTTGATTGACCTTTTGTTGAGTTCTCTGCTTGCACTGATTTATACAAATGACTTGTTCACCGCTTATGTTTTTGTGGAGATTAATACAATTGCAGCCTGCGGTCTGATTATGATTCATACAAAAGGAAGAACTCTGCTTGCGGCAGTTCGGTATATGATTTTTGCCCTGTTAGGCTCCGGTCTGTTTTTGCTTGGAATTTCTACTTTGTATGATTTGACAGGACATCTTTTAATGGAAAATATGAAAGAGAGCGTGGCAGTGCTCATATCGAAGGGCGAATATGGGGTGCCGCTTTTAATCGTAATCAGCTTTATGTCCATCGGTCTGGCAATCAAATGTGCCTTGTATCCCTTTCATGCATGGCTTCCGGATGCCTACGGATATTCTACCGCATCTTCGAGTGCGATTTTATCCAGTCTGGTTTCGAAGGGGTACATTTTCCTGTTGATTAAGGTGTTTTACCGAGTCATTGGATTCGAGATTATTGCAGAGAGCAAGATACTCAATATTTTGTTTTTGTTCGGTGTCGCGGGAATGATTATGGGGTCGATTAGTGCGATGAAGGAAAATGATATCCGGCGGATGATCGCCTTTTCCTCGGTGGCACAGATTGGATACATTTTCATGGGAATCGGGCTGGGCACGGAGGCAGGAATTATTGCTTCTTTGTTTCATATTTTATCCCATGCGGCAACAAAGTCCCTGCTTTTTATTGCAGGAGTGGGACTTACGGATGCTTCAGGAAAGAAAAAAGATTTTGCTTCTCTTCGGGGAGCTGGGTACCGAAATAAAGTGGCGGGCGTTGCCTTCACAATAGGAAGTCTTTCTATGGTAGGTATGCCGATGTTTTCCGGTTTTATTTCTAAATTTTTGTTTTCCACGGCATCCCTTTCCGCAGTTCCGGCAAAGACGCTGCTTACCCTGATCAGTTTGGCGGTCAGTACCATTTTAAATGCCGTTTATTTTCTTCGGCTTACCATTTTTCTTTATACTCCGGTGGAGGGAAATCATGGTGCGAAGATGGAGTGGAAAACACAGAAAAAATTTTCACTGGCACTTGGATGCTTTGTTGCAGTTAACCTGGTTTTAGGTCTGTTCTCACAGCCGATTGTAAATATCATTGAGACAGGTCTTAAGATGTTTGGATAGAAAGGAGGGGGATTTATGGAGCAGTCATTTGTGCTGTTGGTTCCCATACTGCTTCCTGTATTGGCCGGTGTGATTTTATTATGCGGCCGTAGCTTTTTAGAGCGGGTGCAGGAATGGTATACAGCGGCGGTATTGCTTGTCAATGGAATTATTGTGGTCGCCCTCTGTTATTTTGGCGGAACAGGAGATGGCCTGAAGCTGAAATTATTCGAACTGGTGCCGGGAATTTCGATTGTTTTTCATCTGGACAGCCTGGGCATGTTTTTTGGGGTATTTGCTTCCCTTATCTGGCTTGTGGTAGGTTTTTACAGCTTTGCTTATATGAAAAATGAGGAGCATCAGACAAGATTTTATGGTTTTTATCTGATTGTGATTGGGGTTTTAGTTGGAATTTATCAGTCTGGTAGTTTGATTACCATGTATGTCTTCTATGAGTTGATGACGATTACTTCTCTGCCTCTGGTTCTCCATGAACAAAATCATGAGGCAATCATAGCGGGATTAAAATATTTGTTTTACTCCTTTTTTGGAGCCTTTCTCGCATTGGCAGGTATCCTTGTTTTAAATGCTTATGGGATGGATTTTACCTTTATTCCGGGAGGAAGCGGGGCAGAAATATTGGCAGGAAATAAGACGATGTTTCTTGTGGTGCTTGGTATGATGTTGGTTGGATTTGGAGTGAAAGCAGGACTGTTTCCATTTCAGGGATGGCTTCCGACAGCCCATCCGGTGGCACCGGCACCAGCAAGCGGTGTTCTTTCCGGTGTAATTGCCAAATCCGGTGTTTTTGCGATTATCCGTGTAATCTATTATCTGTTCGGTGCAGATTTTATGGTGGGAAGCTGGGTGCAGAAAGTGTTTTTAACGCTGACCTTGATTACGGTTTTGATGGGTTCTGTGCTGGCATTTTGGGAGAAGAATTTTAAAAAGCGGCTGGCTTATTCAACAGTGAGTCAGGTGTCCTATATTTTGTTTGGAATCGGGCTTTTAAATCCGACAGCCCTTACCGGAAGTCTTCTCCATGTGCTCTGTCATGGACTGATTAAGAACGGACTCTTTTTGACAGCGGGAATCTGTCTTGTTGTGTACGGATACCGCAGTGTGGATGAGCTTAGTGGGATTGGAAAGAAGATGCCCTGGGCAATCGGAGGCTATACCGTACTTTCGTTAGGACTTACAGGAATTCCGCCTTTTGGAGGCTTTTTAAGCAAATGGTATCTGGCAGAAGGGGCATTAGGCTCTGGACTTTCCATTTTCCGGTGGCTCGGGCCGGTTGTATTGCTGATTAGTGCCGTACTTACAGCGGGATATTTGATTCCGATCACAGCAAAAGGATTTTTCGCAGGAGAAACCGGCGCAGGAAAAAAGGGTAGAGAAGCGGATTATAAGAGAGAGATATCTCCTCTTTTGGCAGTACCGATTTTGATTTTTGCAGTGTTGATTGTGTTCATTGGATTATTTCCGGATTCGCTGGTGGAGTTTTTCTACACCATGGCATCCGGTTTAATGTAAAGGAGGGAGTAGGATGAGTTCAATCTTTTTATTACTTGTGATTCTGCTGCCTCTGTTAGGGGGAGTGTCAGTTTCGCTGATTCCCTGGAAAAAACAAAAGAGCTATGAGATTTTTTCTTTTCTCATTGTCCTTTTGACGTCTGTGATTGTTTATGTATTGATTTTGAATCCGCCGGAGCAGGCGTTTGTGTTATTCCAGTTTACCGGTAATCTGAAAGTATCCTTCCAGGTGGATGGTCTTTCCCGGATTTTTTCCGGACTGATTGCTGTTTTGTGGCCTTTGGCTATGCTCTATGCTTTCGAATATATGGAGCATGAAAAACATCAGAAAATATTTTATACATTTTATATTATGACATACGGGGTTACCCTTGGAATTTCCTTTTCCGACAATATGATGAGTCTGTACTTTTTCTATGAGCTGCTCACCCTTGTCACCGTTCCCCTTGTCATGCATACACTTACGACGGAGGCCATCATCGCCAGCCGGAAATATCTTTACTATTCCTTAGGTGGTGCGGCATTTGCCTTTATCGGGCTGGTGCTTGCCTATGTTTACGGAAATTCACTGACCTTCCAGATGGGAGGCGTGATGGGAGGTGTCGAGAGTCATCATACCATCATTTTACTTGGATATGTGCTGGCTTTCTGTGGTTTTGGTGTTAAGGCGGCAATCTTCCCATTCAATGGGTGGCTTCCGACCGCTTCTGTGGCACCGACACCGGTCACAGCACTACTCCACGCGGTGGCGGTTGTAAAGTCCGGAGCGTTCTCGATTATGCGGCTGACGTTTTATATCTACGGAGCTGGTTACCTGAAGGGAAGCTGGGCCCAGCATGTCGTTATGGCGATTGCGATGGTGACAATCCTCTATGGCTCTTCTATGGCAGTAAAAGAGCGGCATTTAAAGAGGAGGCTGGCCTATTCCACCATCAGCAATTTATCCTATATTTTGTTTGGGGTAACACTGATGACTCCTTATGGTCTTGCGGCGGCACTGCTTCACATGGTATTTCATGCGTTTATGAAAATTACAGGGTTTTTCTGTGCCGGAGCGGTGCTTCACAAAACAAAAAGAAACTATGTTTTTGAATTAAATGGATTGGGCTTTAAAATGCCGGTCACCTTCGGCTGTTTTCTGATTGCCTCCTTAGGACTTGTCGGTGTGCCATTGTTTCCCGGATTTTTAAGCAAATGGTATCTGGCCTTCGGTGCAGTAAAGACGGGAGACCCATGGGCATTTGTAGGGATTGGTGTGCTCACCATATCCGCCTTTTTGACGGCGATTTATATGTTAAACATCGTTGTGCGGGCCTTTTTCCTCCCTTATGAAATGCCGGCAGAGGGCATAGAGACAGATCCAGGCTGGAAGATGAAGCTTCCTCTGATTTTGTTTTGCGTGGCGATTCTCATTATGGGAATGCACGGGAAACCGTTGATTACATTGATTTTTAAGACAGCAGGGGCACTGTAGAAGGGAGGAGAGGAAAATGGAACAAAGTTCACAGGGACTATCGGTATTAAAAATACATTTTTTGAATCATGGATTTTCAACAGAATATATTCTTCTCACTGTATTTGCAGCGGTAATCGTGCTGTTGTTTTACTCAGAATATGGGAAAAAGGATGAGCATAAAAACCGCTTCTACCTTTTTTCAGTGGCAACCTTAGCTTCGGCCTGCGGTGTGTTTTTAGCGGCAGATTTCTTTACTGCATTTTTGTTTTTTGAATTGATGTCCTTTACCTCCTGGGTTTGGGTTACCCACCGGGAGACAGAGGCGGCTCAAAAAGCAGGCGGCTGGTATCTTGGTATGGCGGTCATCGGCGGTATGGTGACGCTTATGGGATTGTTCCTTCTCTATCATGAGATGGGAACGCTGGAATACAGGGCTTTATTTGACCTTCTTTCCGGTGTGGAGGATAAATCTTTTTTGTATCCTGCAGGAGTGTGTATTGTAATCGGATTTGGTGTAAAAGCCGGTATGTATCCCCTTCATGTGTGGATGCCGGAGGCTTATACGCAGGCACCGGCACCAGCTTCGGCACTGCTTTCCGGAATCCTTACAAAAACAGGTGTTGTCGGTATTCTTTTTACGGGAATAGCCCTGTTTTTTAAAGATCAGAATTTTGGGTTGTTTTTGATGGTGATGGGGCTTATGACGATGGTCTGGGGCGCAGTACTTGGACTCTTTCATATGGAACTCTTTAAAATACTGGCAGGTTCTTCCATGTCTCAAATCGGATTTATTTTAACCGGAATCGGTGTGCTCATTCTGAATGGGGAAAATGGAACGATGGCGGCAGGCGGAACTGTGCTTCACATGATCAATCATACGCTTATTAAGCTGGCATTATTTTTAATAGCAGCAGTGCTTCTTTATACAGAGGGAAAAGAAAATACAAGAAAGCTTCATTTAAATGATATAAAAGGAATCGGAAAAGGGAAACCAGTTCTTCATGTGGGATTTTTGCTGGCAGCACTTTCTGTTGCAGGAGTTCCGGGATTTTCCGGCTATATAAGCAAAACACTCCTGCATGAAAGTATCGTAAAATGTGGGGAAATACAAGGCTTATCTGTCTTCATGCAGAGAGCAGAATGGATTTTCTTATTAAGCGGTGGAATGACTTTTGCCTATATGTTAAAACTTTACAAAACGATTTTTTGGGACACTCCGGCAAATGCGACATTAAAAGAAGGAAGCAGGAGTATGACAGCGATTCAAAAGGTAGTGGTTCTTGTGCTTACAATCCCTCTTGTTGTGCTAGGTCTTTTGCCGGGATTTACGATGAATCCACTTGCACAAAAGGCAATGAGTGCCTTCTTTCTTCCAGAGGAATTTGAGACAGTTTCTTATTTTTCCGTGGAGAGTTTAGAGGGAGCCTTGATTTCCATCGGAATCGGATTTGTTCTATACGGAATTGTCGTGCTTGGAATTCTTACAAAAAAGGAGAACGAAACGGTTTGCTATCGAAAAGGTATTCCATCCTGGTTCAGCCTGAAAAAAATAGTGTATGAACCGCTGGTTCTTGGGGTAGGTATGTGGATTATTTTATTTTTCTGCAGAGTGTTTGAGTCTATTGTGGATGGTTTCATCTTGCTGCTTCGAAAGACCATTTACAAGGATAAGGAAAAGGTCACTGCTTCTATGGTAGGACACAAGATGGTAGAATTGTTTGGTGAGGCGGCAAATGACATCCAGCTTGTTATGAATAAGACCTTCTTGCGTAAACATCCATCCCGGAAAAATTATAAGACGATATTTTACAGTTTGCGGGAAGAAATCCATGTATCCAATCGTCTGATTTCCCGAAGCCTTTCCTTTGGACTGTTGCTTGTCTGCCTTGGTGTTACGATGACCTTGATTTATATTTTGTTCTTCTAAATGTATGAAGCAAGTTTTTCACCGCGGCAAACAAGTTGTTGTTTCGTCTGCAGCTAATGGGAATTTAGGATTTTTTTGACTTCTTCTAAGGACTGGCAGAACCGGCTTGTTGTCCGGTTCCACAGCCGGCTCTTATAATTCCAGAAAAGAATCTGGCGTTTGATTTTTTTGAGTGACATAACAATACCTCCCGGAGAACATAGATGATGTCGAAATCCATATGGCAGGGTTTTGACAGTTTATTATAGTCTATGTACCGGGAGGTATTGTTGTGTTAAAATACAAATGATACAGGAATCAAATGTTACGGGCAATCACCATGCGGCAGATTGGTTTTCCCTCTGCGACAAATTTAGTTTCATATTCTGTCATAATGTTGCCTTCCTTATATTCACTGTTGTGAAGGTCAAAGGTGCTGTTTCTTAGCTTCCATCCTGCTTCTGTTACCTGTTCTAAGGAGAATTCAAAGAGGGGGCGGTTATCTGTCTTAAAGATAATGACACCGTCAGGAAGCAGAATCTTTTCGTAGCGGGCAAGGAATTCCTTTGAAGTCAGTCTTCTCTTAGCATGGCGGTCCTTTGGCCAGGGGTCAGAAAAGTTAAGATAAATCTGTGCCACCTCGCCTGGTGCAAAAATATCCGGAAGCTCCTCTGCATTGACGCAGAGAAAGCGGAGATTGGAAACCGGGTTCTCCTCCATCTTTTCTAAAGCACGAACCAGAACACTGGAATATTTTTCAATGCCAATATAATTAATCTCCGGATTCTGACTGGCTAATGACATGAGGAATTGTCCTTTTCCCATGCCGATTTCTATGTGGATGGGATTTGTATTGCAAAAAACTTCTTTGCACCAGCAGCCCTTTTGGTCAGAGGGAGTATGAATGGTCCATGGACTGGCATCGATTGTCTCACGGGAGCCTTTTACATTTCTTAATCGCATAGTATATACTCTTTTCTTTTTGATGTGCCATAACTCAGAAAACGAAGGGATTGAGCCTGGCTTTGAATAGTTACTTGATTTTTCTTATTTTAACATGGCCCGAGAAAGTTGTAAACCGGACCTTGATATAGAAGAATTCGGACTAATTGAACGTTTAAATTAAAAATATTAAAAAAAATAAAAAAAAATGAAAAAAGGGGTTGATTT
>JAUNBT010000312.1 GCA_030526985.1 Lachnospiraceae bacterium
GTATGAAAGCCTTGATAAAGAAGGAACAAGAAGACAGTTAGAAACCCTTCTTGCAGAATGTGAAGAACAGACAGCAAGCAAAGAATATAAAGATAAATCAAAAGAAAGTCTCCAGTCCGCAGTGGAGGAGGCAAAAAGTCTCTTAAACCAGGACATGGTAAAGGATGAAGATATCTTAAATGCCATATCTACCCTTGAGACAGCCAGACAACAGTTACAATTAAAAATGAAAACAACAAGAAAGGTCATCTATGTTTTGGCCGCAGTTCTTGTCCTGCTTGCAGCGTGGGTCATTAAGCTGTTAGTGGACAGGCACACATGGAAGAAAGAACAGTCTTCCGTGACAAAAGAGGAACCGCAAACGGCAGACAAAGCCAAAACAAAAGAGCGAATTTTTGAAGAAATAGAAGAACCGGATGGAGATGGAACCGTTATCCTTCCCCATTCAAAAGGAAGAAGAAAACGTCCGACAGCCACAGTAAAATGTGAGCGTACCGGACAGATTGCCATTGTAGATAAGGATGAATTTTTTATCGGACAGAGGGCAGATGCAACGGATCTTACAATTGAGGACAATGGAGCCATTAGCCGCTGTCATGCCAAGATTTTCTGGAACCGGGAAAGTTATATGTTAACAGACTTAGATTCCGCCAACGGAACTTTTATAAATGGAAAAGAAGTTGCACCAAAAGAGGAAAAGAGATTGAAAAATGGGGACAAGATTGTCTTAGCAGACGAAACCTTTACTTTCCGGATTGAATAAGAATCAGAGTAGTTCCGAATAAAGACAGAGGAGAGACATTTACGATGAGATATCAGGCATTTTTATACAGTCACGGTGGAAAAGTCCGCCAGAATAATGAGGATAACGCATACTTAGAAGGCGGTTACCGCCAGGATGATAAAGAATTTATCTGGACACATCAGGTGGAAAAGGAAGACCAGCTGTTAGCTGCAGTCTTTGATGGCATGGGAGGAGAAGCAAGCGGAGAAGTCGCTTCCCGGATTGCCGCCCGCAGCATGTATGGAATGAAAACAAAGAAATTTTCCCAGTCAGTAGCCGATTATACTGAGCGGGCCAGCGAGCGGATTCTCTCCTATGGAGGTTCCGCTTCCATGGGAACTACTTATGTGGCTGCCTCCATTGAAGATGATATCTGTTATTTCAGCAACGTAGGAGACAGCAGAGGATATCTCTACCGGGACAAAGTTTTTCGTCAGATGACGAGAGACCATAACCTGGTCCAGGAACTGTATCGAAATGGGATTCTCACAAAAGAACAGGCCCAAACCCACCCGGACCGCCATACTTTACAGCAGTTTCTCGGAATGAAAGAAGATGGCGAGCTTATTCTCCCAGAGCCCTACGAGGCAGATCCGCTGCCAGTAAAACCCGGAGATCAGATCCTTCTTTGCTCCGACGGGCTTACGGAGATGTTGGGGGAGGAAGAAATCATCAACATTCTAAATCTCAGTGTTGCCCCGGAAGAAAAAGGAAAGAGGTTAGTGGAGGGTGCATTGGAAAAAGGTGGGAAGGATAATGTGACGGTGGTGGTTGTGTCAGCTGTGAGTAAGAAATGATGGAAAGAGATATAGAAAAGGTATTAAGAGAGGAGATGTAAGAAAATGAAGGAGTTATCGCAAGCATCAAAAAATGAAAATTCCAAGTGTATAGTTAAGAACATAAGAAAATGTTTGACGGGAATCGTAGTCGCTTTGATGATTATTATAACAGGAATGCCGTCTCAGAAGGTGGAAGCGGAAAGTGTAAATTTAAAAAACCCCCAAGTTTTAGTAGATACGTCTTTGGCGTCAGGACAAAAAGTTACTTGGGATTGTGTTTGGTTTGGAAGCTATCCTCAGAGTGAGATTATGAGTTCGGATGCTGTTTATGCAACGCTGGAAAGTGCAGATGCCTGGGATAGCAATAATGATATTACAATTGATGGGATTAAATATAGAAGAATAAAAAGTAGTGATGCGACTTACGTATATTCGACAACATCCACAATTTCTGCTCACTATGATTGGACGGGCGATGCAATCTATCATTATTTTAAATATGAACCAATCAAATGGAGAGTTTTGAATGTCGAGAATGGGCAAGCATTCCTTTTAGCAGATATTGCTTTGGATGATCAAATGTATAATGATGCTTCAAAGTTTGAAGCAGTTACTTGGGAAAGCAGTACAATAAGAAGTTGGTTGAACGGCTATGAAAGTGAAAAGAATCAGACAGGTATAGATTATACAAGTAAGAATTTTATTGACGCAGCATTTATTGATGCAGAACAAAAGGCAATAAAAAGTACGACAGTGATCAATGATACAGAGGGGGAAAATAATACGCAGGATAAAATTTTTCTCCTATCTAATACAGAAGTGTTTTCTACGGATGAAGCAGTTTCTTATGGATTTACAGCAGCTAGGAATGTTGCTGATAATGCCAGAAGAAGAAAAAGCAGTACTTACGCAAAAGCGATGGGTGTAAATACAGCTTCAACGGGTCTAAGTATATCTACTGTAACGGGTGAAGATCTTTGTTACCAAAATTGTATGTGGTGGTTGCGATCAGGAGGAAGTCATGCTAATTATTTTGCGGCAAGAGTGTATTATAGCGGATCAGTAACTACGGAGGGAGATTATGCTAACACTCAATGTTATGCGGTTTGCCCCGCTCTTAATCTGGAGCTTTCCTCCTTGAATCAATACTCTTATGCAGGTACTGTTTGCTCGGACGGAACGAAAGAAGAAGTACCATATCAAAAAGCATATACGGTGACATACAATGGCAATGGTGATGATGTAAGAAATATCCCAGAGGTACAGATAAAAGAGAATGGATTATCTCTGATATTGTCTGACAAAAAACCGATACGAACCAATTATACGTTTCTAGGCTGGGCAAAAACAGCTTCTGCATCAAAAGCAGAATATCAGCTAGGAGAGGAGTATAATATCAATGCAGATTTAACACTATATGCCATCTGGGAACCGGTTACATATAAAATCACATACAATGCAAATGAAGGAAACGGAGCACCTGCAATACAAAATGCAGTCTATGGAAGTACAGTGAACCTGAGTACGACAGTTCCACAAAGGTCAGGCTATACCTTCCAGGGTTGGTCAGAACAAAATACCGGTACCATATATCAGGCTGGAGCAAGTTACCGAATAACAGGAAATGCAACATTATATGCTGTCTGGAAAGTAGAAACAGGAAATAATGGAAGT
>JAUNBT010000313.1 GCA_030526985.1 Lachnospiraceae bacterium
GGAAATCTTTTATTCCTATTGTCCAACGATTGAAATTGAAAAAACTTTTTTTCGTTTAAAAATATTTTAACTTTATATGTTATACTGAATAAAATCATACTTTTGTTAAAAGGAAAAAGGAGGATGGCTTTGAATATTAGGAAAAAATTAACTGTCGCCAGTGCACTGATGATTTTAATTCCGGTCTTAGCTGCACTGCTTTTGAGTTTTGTCATTTTTTTTTATAGAGGAAGTGAGACTGTAAATCGCCTGGAAGATTTATATGAAAATGATAATGGCCTCTTGAATGTGCAGACGATTCTTTATAACTACATGGATGAAGTGTTAAGCTACAATCCAGTAAATATGGCAGCATTATCCTATACAGAGGATGATGTCAGCGAAGCAGAAACAGATGCGGAGTATGAAGCTGAGGAAGAAGCAGAAGAAGACGATGATAGTGATGAGACGGATGATGAAGAGATAGATGATGAGACAGACGACGATGATGATGCCGGAGAAGTGGAAGACGATGACGCAGAAACGGATCATGTCAGTAGCCTGGATGCCCAAAAAGAACAGGAAGAAGAGAGCAGGAGAAGCCGGGCATTCGGATCGTTAGCAAAAGAATTAAGTCAGTTAGGATATTATTATGAAATATCTTACAATGATAGTATAATCATTTCCAATTTTCCAGATGGTGCACAGCAGGCGATCGTTTCTCTTGCGGGAAGCACTTATCGGGATGCTGGGAGTTTTGCAGTATCAGATGATGAGTCTGTATCTGTAATTAAACGAACTTACCGGGAGGAGGATAAAAAAATTGAAATCCTTGCCTACTGTGATGATTATGTGAATGTAGGAAGTCAGGGTTCTCAGGTAGTACGAGAAATATTTTCCATTGTAGGATTTTTTGTCATTATTTTATTGGTTGCAATCATAATCAGTATTTTTCTGTTAACGAACTGGGTCAGCAGCGGTATGAAAAAAACATTGGGACAGCTATCCGAAGGTGTAAAACAGGTTCAGGACGGAAACTTAAGCTATCGGATTAGGAGTACCAAAAAAGATGAACTGGGAAAAGCCTGTCAGGAATTTGATGAGATGACGGAGTATTTGGAGCAGAGTGTGAAGGATCAGTTGCGCTACGAGGAAGCCAGAAAACAAATGATTGCCGGAATATCCCATGATTTGCGCACACCTCTTACGTCGATTAAAGCATATGTAGAAGGACTGAAAGATGGCATTGCCAATACAGAGGAGCGTAAGCTGCGTTATTACGATGCGATACAGATTCGGACAAAGGATTTGGAAGCATTGATTGATAATCTATCTTTGTTTTCCCGGTTTGACAGGGGAGAATATCATTTTCAGATGGAGACAATAAATGCAGCAGAATTTTTGGAAAAATTTCTTCTAGAAAATGAAATTGAATTTAAAAAGAATCAGGTCCACGTGAAAAAAGTCATCTGGCCGGAGAAAGAGATTTTAATTTGCGGCGATAAGAAGCAGTTAAGGCGTGTCCTTGGAAATCTGATTGATAATTCAATTAAATATCGAGAAGGGACGGAAACGAATCTGGAAATTTCACTAAAAAAGAAAGAGGATTGGCTGATTTTTGAATTGACAGATGATGGACCGGGCGTGCCGAAAGGAGAACGGGAGAAGATTTTTGATGCATTTTACAGAGGTGATAAAGCAAGGCAGGATCCTGGAAATGGAAGTGGTCTTGGGCTGTCAATTGTAAAAGAAATTCTGGAAGGACAGGGAGGTACTATCCGGGCAGAAGCAGGAGAAAACGAAAAAGGACTGAGAATTATCATTCATTTTCCAATAAAAAATGCAGGGAGGTAGACAGATGAAAAAAATATTAATCGTGGAAGATGATATTTTAATCGCCGAGATTGAACGGGATTATCTGGAAGCAGAACAATTTGATGTTACAATTTGTCAAGACGGAGAGGAAGGACGAAGGGAAGGTCTAAAAAAAGACTATGATCTGATTATTCTAGATGTGATGCTTCCGGGCTGCAGCGGTTTTTCTATTTGCCGTGAAATTCGGAAAGAAAAAGATGTTGCGATTATTATGGTGACAGCCAAAAAGGAAGACCTGGATAAAATCCGGGGTCTGGGACTGGGAGCGGATGACTATATTGTAAAGCCGTTCAGCCCAAGCGAGTTAGTTGCAAGAGTAAAAGCCCATATCAATATCCATGAACGCCTAAAAGGATCCGCCAGCAGGGATGCAAAGAAAAACGAATTTGAGCAGGGAGCAATCGAGGTGGCAAAACTTAAGATACTTCCCCTTTCCAGACAGGTTTTTGTGGGAGAAGAGGAAGTAGAATTGGCAAATAAAGAATTCGAATTGCTTTATTTCCTGGCATCCAATCCGAATATTGTATTTTCCAAGGATACTTTGTTTGACCGGATTTGGGGGTTGGATGCATTGGGAGACACCGCCACAGTAGCGGTACACATTAACCGGATTCGAGAAAAAATAGGAACAGAAGAACAAAACAGCAAATTGATTGAAACCGTATGGGGAGCCGGATACCGATTTAGAAAAAATTAATTTATAAAAGTTTATAAATTGTTTAAAAATGCTTTAAATGGATTTTAAGAGTCATTCGTATAATAAAGTCATCTTAAAAAAAGAAATAAAAGAAAAGAGATTTAATGGAGGAGATTAAGATGATGAAACGTAAATTAGCAACTGTATTATTTACATTAGGAATGGCTTTTTCCATGGTTTTGCCTGCAGCAGCAGATTCTGATGATGTACGACCAACATCAATCAAGATTAGTGGGAAAAGCACAGTGTCAGTAGGAAGTAAACTAGAACTGGATTCTGTATTGGGTCCGAAAGGAGCAGATACGGACGATGACAGAATTGTCTGGAGCAGCAGTAAACCTTCTGTAGCGAAAGTATTAGAAAAAAGAGATGATGATACTAAAATCAAAGGTGTGAAAGCAGGAACTGCAACGATTACAGTAAAAATCAAAGGAACAAAGATCAAAGCTTCCAAGAAGATTACCGTTAAGAAGAAAGCATCCACTTCTTCTTCCACATCTTCAGACACTAAAAAAATTGCAGAATACAAGAAAACAGCACAGAACTTAAAAAAGACAATCCAGCGTACAAAAGCAAAATCCAGCGCTGCTGAAAGAAAATCACAATACAATAAGTTTGAAAACCAGATTGAAAGCCTGGACAATAAACTGGAAAAACTGGAACAAAAGTGGAAAAGCAAT
>JAUNBT010000314.1 GCA_030526985.1 Lachnospiraceae bacterium
TTTTTATCTTCCTCATAGGCATTCGCACTCATCGCAACGATGGGAACCATAAATGCATCCGGTTTATCAAGAGCACGAATGCATCGCGTGGCCTCTAAGCCATCCATGACCGGCATACGAACATCCATTAAAATAAAATCAAAGGTTCCTGTCGGTTTTACAGCAAAAAGATCAACCGCCTCTTTTCCGTTGCATACTGTCTCAACAATCATTCCCTGCTTTTCTAATAGTTTGGTAGCAATTTGTGCATTTAACTCATTATCTTCTACAAGAAGAATCCTTTTTCCTTTTAATAATTGCCGGTTATCTCCTGCTATTTCCTCGTTCTCTTTTTTTGTTCTGTCAGAAATCCGATATCGATAGGTATAGGTAACTATAAAAGTAGAACCCTTTCCCACTTCGCTTTCCACCGTAATATCTCCATTCATCTGCCGTGCAATACTTCGGGCAATGGAAAGACCAAGACCAGTACCGGGGATACTGTCAAATCCCGGCAGTCGTTCCTGTTCAAATGGATGAAAAATTCGATTCAAAAACTCTTTGCTCATACCGCATCCTGTATCTGAAATCATGATTTTATCGGTTCCTGTAGATGTTTCCGGATTCAAAGAAATATTTTTTAAAGACAGATGGATTCTTCCGCCTTCCGGAGTAAATTTGCATGCATTATTCAATAGATTCATTAACATCTGCTGCATCTTCTGTACATCAATAAAGATTTCTATTTTGGACTGTTCCATCTCTTTTTCATTGCAAAGAAACTGTATTTTCTTTTTTTCCATCATCGGTTCAATCATATGAATCACCGGCGATGTAATTTCATCCAGTACATGCCAGTCTAAGTTAAATACTGATTTTCCACTTTCTAACCGACTCATCTCCAAAATATCATTAATCACACCCAATAAATATTGGCTTGACTTTCTAATCTGAGAAATATATTGAAAGGCAGCAGAATCCTTTTTTACTTCATCGGCTGCAAGATGTGTCATTCCCAAAATTGCATTCATCGGTGTCCGCATATCATGACTCATTCTGGCCAGAAATTCATTTTTTGCCTTATCGGCTTCTTTTGCATTTTCTAATGCCGCCATCAGGCGCTGCTTTTCCCTTTCTTCGTTGCGGACGAAATCCGTATATTCTCGACGGGTAAGCAGAAAAATTCCCTTTTCTTTGTCATAAAAATAATTATCATCCTTATGATAACGGATAGACCCATCCTCCCCATAGGTACGGTAAAGCACTTCAGAATGGGACGTTTGCGGATCAGCGGCAATCTGGGTAAGCTGCTTATAATGGCTGATATATTCCTCTATATCATCTGGATACATATACGTTTGAGCATAGCTTTGTACATAATCTGCAAAAATCAGACATTTTAGCTCTGAGCGTCCCGTATCCTGATTCATCTCAAGAAAAGTGAATTGATCTTCATCTACAACCAGATTTCCAATCACCTCGTATCCATAATCTGTTTCCATCTTAAGCATTGCGGATAAAATTTCATCTGTGCTGATATCATACACATACTCATAAAGGTAGATATCGCCAGTAGCCGGATTTTCTAAAAGGCGCATTATATTCTTAGTCCAGAGAATTCTGCCTTCCGAAAATACAGCCTGAGTCGTATATTCTTTTTGTAAAATACCTTTGTGATAGCTTTGAATCAACAATTCTCCGTCATGAATTTCTTCAATTCTCGGAATATCGGACGCAAAAGCAAGGTGGGTTCTCCCCTCTTTAGTAAAAGAATCTACCGTAGTATTCTGAGGAAATACCGGTTGTTCCATCCCTGCTTTTTTATATTCTGTTATCCTGTTCTTTGAAATATTGGCAACATAATAATAAAGCAGATTCTGTTCATTGCCCCGAACCTTTTTCTGTTCTATATCCAGTCGTGCCTCCATCGCCTTTTCCGTATCTATATTTTGTCCAGAAACAACCGCGATTTGGTTACTATATTTGGCATTTTTTAAAAATTGTCCTTTGAATCTGAGCCAATGTACTTTGCCGTCTGCAAGAAAAGACTGAATTTCAAAAGAAATTTCCTGTTTTCCAAACCGTAAAAGTTTAAACTGTTCCCGAAATAATTCTTCATATTCCGGTAAAATCAAATGATAGGAAAACACCGACTCCGGAAAGTTCTCCATTCTCTCAGGAAATCCCAGCTCCTTTTGCAATTTTTCGCCTGTATGAATCAATCCACTTTCTACATCATAGGAAAACACCCAAATATCTGCAAAAGAACAGGCGGCCTCCATCATCTCCCGGCTTTGCAAAAGATTTTCCTGAACTTTATGTGCATCCGTTACGTCCCTTCCATATATAATGACAACATTTCGACCATTCCATTGTCTTTCCTGTATTTCAACATTTATGATTTTATTATTCAGGAAAAGAGGAAGGGAATTACTTTTTGATTTTTCGAATTGTTTTATCATGCAGTTTTCACAAGGCTCGCTTTTATTATAATACACTTCGTGGCAGGTCTTTCCTGTAATTTCTTTATAAGGAACATCATATAAACGAAAACTGGTATTATTGGCAAAATATAATTCTTTTGTGTCGCGGTCAATAACGTACACTCCGATTGTATCCGATTCTAAGGTCTGAAGCTGAAGTTCGTATTGAATGGGAAGCGGAATATACACAGCTCTTAATACCGGTCTGCCTTTATCTTCTCCAAATTTTGAAAAGGTACCGGTAATCCACCCGCAGGAGCCATCTTTTTGGTAGATACGATAACTTTTGGTCGTTACCTTTTCGTTAAGTACAGCCGATTTCATCATCTTGAGAACAGGCTCCCGGTCTTTTTCATAGACCGTGTCCATCGCATCGTACTGACACAATTTTTTATATTCCTCATCACTTCTATCTCCCAGCTTTCCAAGCCCATCGCTTAGATATAAAAGAGTAAGACGCCAGTCCTCCTCCATACGATAAAAGCCAATCGCCCCGTTCGCATCTGTAACCAGCTGTTGAATCAGATTATCATGTTCTTTTTCCAAAGTAATGTCATAACAAACGGAAGTAAAGGCATCCCGTCCGTCTGCACTGACCATCTTATCTCCAACATTATGAATCCATATGTAACTTCCATCCTTTTTTCTGAGACGGTAGTCAACCACATAATGACCCGTTCCCTCTAATTGCTCATCAATTGCTTTTGCTACATACTCTCGGTCTTCAGGATGGATACTGTTCAG
>JAUNBT010000315.1 GCA_030526985.1 Lachnospiraceae bacterium
CATCTGTCGGAGTTTTAATCCATACGGATTCAAGGAAAAAGGAGCTAAAAGAATCTTTGCAGGAAGAAACAAAACAAACAACAGTGGCCAGTGTTGTGAATGAAGAAACAACCCAGGAAGTGACCCAAGAAATGACGCAGGAAAAATCAACGAAAGAGACAGAGCAAACGACCCAGCATGTTACAAGTACAACGAGAAATACGACAACGAAGGAAAGAACAACAAGATCGACGACAGCTAAGAAGAAAGCAACAACAGAACAAAAGAAGGTTACAACAGCAAAACCAAAAGTAACAACAGAGAAAAGTACGAAAACAACCGGGCAAACGACAACAGAAGAAAAATTCAATGTGGAATATTCTGTAGAATGAGGAGGAGTGATACCTTGAAGAAAAAGAAAAAATTAACGAAAAAGCAAGTAACAGCACAAGAGTTTACCAACGTACAAGATATAAAAAATAATTTACTTTACACTAGGGACGGTCAGGTCATTGCCTATATGCAAATCTTACCCATATCCATTGGGTTGTTATCGAGTCATGAAAAGCAAACCCTAATCAAGCAATTAACAGCGGAATTATCCGTGGAAAAAGAGCCATTTCATTTTTTGGCACTTTCAAGACCGGTGGATGTACAACCTTTATTAGAACAATATATCCAACTTAGAAATCAGACCAATAACACCTATCAAAAGGATTTACTTCGAAAGGAAATCGAAAACATCAGTGAATTTGGATTTGAAGGAGAAGTAGTGGAGCGACAATTTTACTTCTACGTTTCCATGTCATTATCAGATGATGTAGAAAAGGATTTAAAAAAGAGGATTCATGATTTTCAGGAACATTTTGAAGCAGCTGGTATTAAGACGCAACGATTACACAATACAGAAATCATTCGTCTGTGTAATCTTGTGAATAATCCTGCAACAGTCGCAATCGAAGATGAATCCTATGAAGTAACGATTCCATTTTTAAAGGAGGAGGATTAATAAATGGCGAAAAAAAGAAAAGAAAAACAAAATGAAGGACTATTAAATGTGATAGCACCGGTAGGAATTGAATTTCAGGCAAATGGATTTACCTTAGGAGACAACCTGTGCAAAGCCTATGGAATTATAAAATATCCACCGGAACCGGATTATGGTTGGTTATCAAGAATCACCAATGCACCTTCCACCATGATTTCTTTTACGTTTACACCCAACAGTGGAGAAATCATAGAGTCACTCAATAAAAACATTCGGATGTTAGAAAATGAAGCAGCTTCTGCAAAGGATCATTTGAAAGAACAACGAAGCAGAAAGGGTGCAGATGATGGAATGAAGTTGTTAAAACAGATTGATGAAAATGGAGAAATCGTCGGAGAGTTGGCAGGAACACTGATTCCATTATCCACGGATAAGGAAATGCTAAAAAAGATAGAACAGAAAACAAGAGGAGTATGTGCAATGGCGAATTGTAAAATACGTCCTCTTTCTTTTATGCAAAAACACGCATTGAAACATGTGGCACCTTTTTATATTGATGATACGTTATATCAGGAAGTAAGCAACCGTGTTATGCCACTTCGGACCTTTGTGGGTGGATTTCCTTTTTCCTCATCCGGATACAATGACAATCAAGGATTCTATGTAGGAAAAGATGTACAAGGTGGTTTGGTTATTTTAGATTTTTGGAAAAGAGAAAATGATCGAACGAATTCTAATATTGTGATTATGGGGGTTCCGGGAACCGGGAAAAGTGCATCGGTAAAGCATATCTCGTTAAGTGAATACATGATGGGAACGAAGCTTATTTTTATAGATCCGGAATCCGAGTACAAAGACTTTTGTAAAAATCTTGGAGGAACATGGATCAATGCAGGAGGTTCCGATAAAGGACGTGTCAATCCATTACACATCATGCCGATTCCGAAAAATGAAGAAATAGAAGAAGCAGATATCAATAATTACTATGACATCGATGATGGGAATGGATTGGGAGATTTGGCATTGTATTTGAAACATTTAGAGATTTTCTTTTCTCTCTATATTCCGGATTTATCGACAAAGGAAAAAGCGATTTTAAAGAAGACACTCATTGAATTGTATCGTGATTTTGATATTACGTGGAATATCGATGCGACGAAGATACAGGCAAAAGATTATCCGATTTTATCTGATTTACAAACAAAACTAAAGGAAAAAGCAGAAGAACTTGAAAAGACAAGAAAAGAAAGCGACACCAATCCATATGCAGATTTAGTCCTTTATTTAGAAGATGCAGCCAATGGTGCAGATGCATCTCTTTGGAATGGACCAACCACACTGGATGCCGACGGTCAAATCAATGTGTTAGATACCTTCTCACTACAAACAACCAGTGACAATGTAAAACGTGCACAATATTTTTTACTGCAAACATGGGCATGGAATGTGATGAGCAAAGACCGCAGTGAAAAAGTCTTATTAATCTGTGATGAATCTTATTTGATGATTGATCCGAACGTACCACAATCCTTGGTCTTTTTGCGAAATGTGGCAAAAAGAGATCGTAAATATGAAGCAGGGTTAATAATAATATCCCATTCCGTCGTCGATTTCCTGGATGAAAAAGTAAAGATGTATGGACAAGCATTATTGGATACTCCTTGCTATAAAATCTTATTTGGAACTGATGGAAAGAATCTAGAAGAAACCGATAATCTGTACAATCTGACAGAAGCGGAAAAAGAATTATTAGAATCAAAAAGACGAGGACATGCCCTATTTATGATTGGTTCGAAACGTCTCCATGTGAATTTTGAAATTCCGGATTATAAGTGGGAATACTTTGGAAGTGCAGGAGGCCGATAATGCAATCAAATATCATAAGATGGGTCTTTTTTCAGTTAAAAAACGAAGAGAATAGAAAACGGCTTATTTTAGTAGCAGCGATACCGGCTGTTATTTTTTTGCTTTTGATTGTCATTGTATCCGGGACTTCCACAACTTCCGGAACAGCATCTGCAGCACTGGATGCAAAAGTGGAAGAATGGAGACCGATGGTATCGAAGTATTGTACGAAATACGGAATTGGAGAATACACCGATTTGGCACTTGCATTGATTCAGGTAGAATCCAGCGGAAACGAACCGGATCCAATGAAAGCCGGGGAAGGTGCCTATGGAATGTATTGTCTAAAAACAAAAAATAACAACGGTGGACATCGGCAAGTAATCAATGGGA
>JAUNBT010000316.1:0-2779 GCA_030526985.1 Lachnospiraceae bacterium
TAAATCTCCACCCCTGCCAGAAAAATCAGCAAAAAGAGAATTCCGACCATAATTTGAATCTTCCTTTTTTTTAATAGACTCTTTTTTTTCCTTAGACTCTTTCCTGTCATTTTTTCTTCCTTTCCACCGATTCTACTATTGTAACCGATAAAGCAAAGATTTTCTACCAGATTTCTATGATTTTTTTCTCTTTCTTGACAGTGGATAAAAGTTACCTCTATAATAAACAGAAAGACTTTTTACATCATATATTTCATTCATCGGGGGAATAGCACGTGGAATCACTAAAGATTATCATAAATAAACTAAAAGACGGTTCAATCAAAGAAATGTGGCAGGAATGGCTGTGGATTCTTCATTATGCCAAACAATACAAATTAGAAATCCTTTTTTATATCGCATCCGGCATAATCGGCACTATCGTTGGACTAGGAAGCAGTATCGCATCAAAATACTTGATTGATATTGTGACCGGAAATAACACCTCCAGCGTTGTAATTATGGCAGTTGCTATGATTTCCCTGTCTGTATTTGGTATCCTTTTTCAGAATCTTTGTAGCCGAATCAGTGCGAAAATCGGCATTCGGATTCAAAATGACATCCAGGCCGATATTTTTGACCAGATTATTGACGTGGATTGGTTAGAACTTTCCAAATATCACAGCGGCGACCTGTTAAACCGTTTCAGCAGCGACATCGGTACTGTAGCAGGAAGTGCCATCGGCTGGGTTCCGAATCTAATTACAACATCCTTTCAATTTTTGGCGACATTGGCTGTCATCTGCTATTACGACGTCACCATGGCAGTGATTGCCCTTGCAAATGCACCAATTATGCTCCTCTCCTCCCGTTTTTTAATGAGTCGAATGCGCCAGTACAATAAACAGTTAAAAACAATTGGCAGCGAAATGATGGGATTTGAAGCAGAAGCATTTTATAACATAGACTCGATTAAATCTTTTGGGCTGACCCGGCTTTTTTCCAAAAAACTCCGCAGCCAGCAGAAACATTTTAAAGAAGTCACTCTTCAATATAATCAATTTTCCATTTTGACTAACATATGCCTTTCCCTGATTGGACTGTTAGTTGAGTACTCCTGCTTTGGCTGGGGCGTTTACCGGCTATGGAGCGGTGCGATTATATACGGTACTTTCACATTATTTCTTACTCAGGCAAATAATCTTTCCTCCAGCTTCAGCTCCTTAATTTCCATCGTACCTTCCACTGTAGGAGCTACGATTTCCGCAGGAAGAATTATTGAAATCATCAATCTGCCGAAAGAAAAAACTGACCCGATTGAATCAGATAAATTACGCTCGACTGCTCCGAAAGGATTTTCCATCGTACTTAAAAATGCTTCCTTTTCCTATGTGGAGGACAAACAAGTTCTTGTTTCCTCCTGTTTAGAAGCAAATCCCGGTGAGATTGTGGCTTTAGTTGGCCCTTCCGGGGAAGGGAAAACAACATTAATTCGTATGTTTTTAGGTTTAATTACGCCAAACAGCGGGGAAGCCAAGATAATTGACCATAACGGCTATGAAGTTACATTAAATTCTGCGACAAGACAATTCTTCTCCTATGTACCACAGGGAAATACGATTTTTTCAGGGAGTATTGCAGATAATCTCAGGATGGTAAAGGAAGATGCCACCGATGAAGAAATTATTGAGGCACTCACCATCGCCTGCGCTTATGATTTTGTCAAAGAACTTCCAGATGGAATCAACAGCGAACTGGGCGAGCGGGGAATGGGCTTTTCCGAAGGCCAGGCACAGCGAATCGCCATTGCAAGGGCCATTCTTCGGGATGCACCGGTACTGCTCCTTGATGAGGCGACCTCGGCTCTCGACGTAGCTACTGAGAGAAAGGTGCTTAAAAATATTATTTTGCAAAAGCCAAATAAGACGTGTATCGTGACGACTCACCGGCCCAGTGTTCTTAATATGTGCCAAAGGGTGTACCGGATTCTCGATACGAGGCTTACAGAATTGAGCGAAGAGGAGAGCAGCCAGATGGCGATGGACTTTTAACTTATAGATTTTATGAGCTTTTATTTTGATGCTTTTTGGCTGCTTCAATATATTTAAAAGGGGATGTCTGCATTTGCAGACACTCCTTTTATTCTGCATCTTTTTCGATAAAAGCCAATCCCGTACCTAAGTATTTTTCTCACATCTATACTATCATCATATCTTTTCTTAAAAATCTGCTCTAAAGCGTTATCACAGGCTTTCTCAAGATTTCCATCCTGAGCATATTTAATTTCAATAACAATACCCAAATCTTTCTCATAATCTGCCACAAAAATATCTGCGAAACCATCTCCCATCTCTGTATTAGACTTTACATCCAAATCTGAATTTGACTGATAAATAATGATCTTATCTCTTCGTTTGGGATAATCAGACCGCCATTTTTATTTAATGTCAGATACCCGGTGCTAAAAAGAACACTCCAGATATTTTCAACAGAGTCAAATAATTCTCCATAGGTAAGTTCCATCTTGATTGTTTTAAAAAGCACTTTTCCGGCAATTAAATCCTCTATTTCTCCCTTCGTCGTTTGGTTTGCATGCTGAATCAAACGAGGTACCAGAAAATTTCCACTTGTATTTGCCCAGAAATTCTCCGGTGTTGTTACTCCCAAACAGGCACGGTGACAATAATTTATAACATCCCAGGGACAATAAACATCCATACCACCAAACTGATAACAATGTAATAATAACCACCTTCGATGACATCTTCAAAACTGTCAATGCCTATGGGTAACTTTTTCT
>JAUNBT010000316.1:2789-3202 GCA_030526985.1 Lachnospiraceae bacterium
GTTCATTGGTTTCATGAAACACCTCCTATTCCAGTTGTGATTGATATTCCTCGTGGATTTTGTCAATATCATATTCTGGGGCATATTTCTCGGCAATATTACAAATGCTGTCTATTGTATCAAGTGTTTCTTCCAATTCATCTGCAATCTGTTCCCTGGATTTTGCTTTTTGAAGCTTCTTTATCACAAGGGAAATTATATTTTTTGTTTTTCCCTCTTTTATCCCCTTTTCTATCCCTTCCTCCTTCCCATCTAAAAATTGATACTTCATCTGATGATTATAGTCCCGAATTGCCTTCTCACGTTCCTCATATTCCAGCCGTTTTAACTCATCTGCGCTCAATTCTACCAGGTTGTTGTATGCTTTTTCCACGTATTTATCCGTCTTTGCCACAGCTTCCATCTCCTCTTTT
>JAUNBT010000317.1:0-727 GCA_030526985.1 Lachnospiraceae bacterium
AATAATAGGAGCAAGACCACAGTTTATTAAGGCCGCTGTAGTATCTAGAGAATTACGTAAAATGCACGATGAGGTTATGGTGCACACAGGACAACACTATGATTACAATATGTCAGATGTTTTTTTTGAAGAACTCGATATTCCAAAACCGAATTACAACCTGGGAATTTCGGGAGGAAGCCATGGCAAAATGACAGGTGAGATGTTGATTAAAATCGAAGAAGTTTTAATCAACGAACGCCCCGATATGGTGTTGGTTTATGGGGATACAAATTCAACGATGGCAGGTGCATTGGCGGCAGTAAAGCAGCATATTCCCGTAATACACGTCGAGGCGGGAAACCGATTGGGAACACTAAATAACCCTGAAGAGGTGAATAGTATTGTTACAGATCATGTTTCTTCTCTAAGACTATGTTGCACTGAATCGGCTTTTCTTTTTTTGAAGCAGGAAGGTCTTGTCCAAAATACATTTGTCGTAGGAGATCCAATGTATGATGCGTTCAAATATTACAGTGAAAAGACAAGAGATGAGGTTCCAGAATTATTGTTTGACTTAAACGGGAATGATATTGAGTTACCAGATGAATTTTATTATATGACTTGCCACCGGGAAGAAAATACAGGAACGGATGATACACTTTTGGAGATATTGGAGGCAATGGAAAATCTCGATAGGAAATGTCTTTATCCAGTTCATCCTAGAAATAAAAATCGTGTTATACGT
>JAUNBT010000317.1:752-3197 GCA_030526985.1 Lachnospiraceae bacterium
ACAATCGTTTGTGAACCGGTAGGCTATTTGATGTCGGTATATTTGGTGAATCATAGTAAAAAGATTGTGACAGATTCAGGGGGCTTGCAGAGAGAAGCTTTTTTTGCAGGCAAGCAATGCGTGACAATATTTGATTATGTGGTGTGGCCGGAAACTATGGTTGGAAATAGGAACCAATTAGCTAAAGCTAAAAAAGATGATATTCTAAAAAAGCTATCATCAGTGCAGAAAATAACAGATAACAAGGCATTTGGAGATGGGAATGCAGCATTGAAAATTGTAGAAACCATTTCAAATTATGAGAAATGAGAAAGCAGATAAGACTATGGGATATTTTGTACATGAAACAAGCATAATTGATAATAATGTCGTCATTGGTGACGGAACTAAAATATGGTTTTTTTGTCACATACAATCTGGAGCACGAATTGGAGAAAAGTGCTCTTTCGGTCAGAATGTAAATGTATCAAATAATGTAAAGATTGGCAACGGTTGTAAAATACAAAATAACGTATCAATATATGAGGGGGTAGAACTTGAAGATTATGTATTTTGTGGTCCATCCATGGTATTTACTAACGATTTGACGCCAAGAGCCAAATATCCAAAAGGTTCAATGGGGTATAAAAAAACGATTTTGCGGACAGGCGCTTCAATAGGGGCGAATGCTACAGTTGTTTGCGGGCACGAAATAGGAGGATGGGCTATGGTTGCAGCAGGGGCTGTTGTGACAAAGGATGTGCCGGCGCATGCACTTGTTGCAGGGACGCCTGCAAAGCAAATCGGGTGGGTCTGTGAATGTGGTGAAAGACTTGGTGGCGATTTGCACTGCCGTAAGTGTGACAGGGAATACACCCTGTCCGATAAAGGACTTATAGAGAGAAAGTAAGGAGTTAAGAATATGAAATATGCGTTGATCGGTTGTGGAAGAATTGCAACAAACCATATGAAGGCAGCAGTGAATAATGAGCTTGAAATCGTTGCAGTTTGCGATATCATCCAAGAAAAAATGGATGATATTTTACATAGGCATGAATTGCAGAATGATAATTTAATAAAAAAATATGAAGATTATAAAATCATGATTGCGGATATGAAGCCGGAATTGATTAGTATAGCGACGGAGAGCGGCAACCATGCAGAAATTGCATTATATTGTATTGATCAAGGTATTAATTTGATTATTGAGAAGCCGATGGCAATGAGCATGAAAGATGCAGATAGAATCATTCAAGCGTCTGAAGCAAAGGGCGTGAAAGTATCGGCTTGCCATCAAAATCGATTCAATGTGGCGATTCAAGAGATGCGCAAAGCTGTTGAAGCCGGACGATTTGGGAAACTTTCGCATGGATCGATCCATGTGAGATGGAATAGAGATCATGGTTATTATGATCAGGCTGCATGGCGTGGAACCTGGGCGCAGGATGGTGGCGCATTGATGAATCAGTGTATTCACGGAATTGACCTTTTGCGGTGGATGATGGGTGATGAAATCGAAGAAATCTATGGTGCGACCAGGCGGCAATTTCACGATTATCTGGAGGCTGAAGATGTGGGAATGGCCGTTATAAAATTTAAAAATGGCGCAATTGGAACGATTGAAGGCACTACTAATGTATATCCGAAAAATTTGGAGGAAACCTTATATTTGTTTGGAGAAAAGGGCACAGTGAAAATTGGTGGAACTTCAACAAATAATATAGATGTTTGGGATTTTGCGGATGAAACAGATATTGATCAAAAGAATAAAGGCTTGCAGGAAGAAACCAGCAACGTATATGGCAACGGACACACCAGTCTTTTTGCTGATGTGATTGATGCGATTAAAACAGATCGTAAGCCTTATGTAGATGCAGTTGCAGGAAGGAATGCATTGGAAGTGGTTTTAGCTATTTATAAAAGTCAAAAAATCGGAAGCCCTGTAAAACTACCGTTTATGGATTTTGCGAGTGTAGATATGGAAGGGACCTTTTAAGTTTAGTAGTTTGAAATCATTCATCACTGCTTTCTCAGTGATATGTGTTGTTATAAATGTTGCACAGTGAAAGGTAAGCAATGCAGAATATTTTTGTTGAAAAATATAACAATATGACGTTAAAAATAAGCAAACAAACGGACAAATCAATTATAACTGTGATTTGTGTTTGCCTGTATAAACTGAATTTGGACTTGATATATTACCTTTTTATCGGGAATGTTTATAGTTCGTTCTATTTTACAGTATCCCCCTTTAACGTGATAAATGGATGGTTGATTACAATCATCATGGCGTACACAATTGTCATTTATAATAGACAGAAGACATGTTCTGCAATCATGATGATTGCTCTGAATATTATTTATTTCATTCCCATTACTACCTATTGTGGATTTGCAGGAGGAAGTAGTGGCTTTCTTTTGTACGCAAGCATATATTGGGCATTTCTATCGATTTTGCAATATAAG
>JAUNBT010000318.1:0-409 GCA_030526985.1 Lachnospiraceae bacterium
ACCAGCCGTGTGATCATTCATTTTATGACTGTTATATCCAATTGGAGAAGCTGCGATACGATTACGAAATGTCACCCCACCAATTTTGATTGGTGAAAATAAATTGATATAGTTTGTTTGATTCATATACATTACCTCTTTTCTTAATTTAGTAAATTCTTACGATTTTACTAAATTATACATCTGGCAAGTTGTCTCGTCAAGCTTTTTAGTAAAATTTAATAAAATGACTAAATTAGTAAATATAATTTGACAAAAAAAATAAGAGTATGTTATTGTTTTTTTGAAAGAAGGTGAAAGTCATGAAAGGCGGCAAGTATAAGAATGGATTGCAAACACGTGAAAAAATATTAAAGATTGCAAAAGAAATGTTTTATGAACAAGGATATCGAAATGTATCTGTTTCAGA
>JAUNBT010000318.1:419-1033 GCA_030526985.1 Lachnospiraceae bacterium
AAAGCAGAAATTGCTAATGGCAATTTGACATATTATTTTAAAAAGAAAAGTGATATCGTACATGCTATTGTTTCCAATATCCTCGAAAAATGTGATCAAGAGGCACACATACTTCTAAAAAGCAATTCGCCATCTTATCATATTGCATGCTTAGGTTCTTTTCTTGTTATGCTAACTGTTTGTGAAGACCCTCAAATAGGTCGTATGATAAATGATATATATGAAGATTTAGATTCTCGCTTTCTTGTATCTATTTATCTGGAACGATATTATGAAGGTTATTTCTACGTAGAACCTAAACAGATTCTTCTTACTGAAAAACAGGCACATTCATTGATGACAGCTGATGCACATGCCAAGTTCGGAATTTTACTGGATTTGCTTCAAAGAACGACCTACACCCCGTCTCTTAATGAGATACTTGATATGGCTGAAACTGACTTTCTCCTTACAAGCAGAATATGTTCCATTGAAGATGAGAAGGCGCTTGAAGCAATCCAATTAAGCAAAGCTATATTAGAGAAGCGAAACTATAAAGGAGTTGTTCTCGAATTCTAAGCGTGTCCGTAACTGTTATTACATCATTTGAGAAGGTTACGCTTAATATTTTCCCG
>JAUNBT010000318.1:1072-2812 GCA_030526985.1 Lachnospiraceae bacterium
CCAAACAGACTTTCTCCTCTTCTTCTGTGAATCCATCGTATTTCAGTCTAGTGAAATCCTCTTTCATCAGTTGAAGTTCCTCAAGAACTTCATTTGCAGAAGAGAGAATTTTAATCTCCAACTGTTCATCGGAGATTTCTGTGTCGTCCTGATATGATGACTTAGCTTTTTCCCAAGAAATGTATTTTTTGAATGCCAGATGCCTTAATGAATTCAGTAGTTTTCCTACACTTATTCCGATATAATCCGCAAGTTCCTTTTTATTGTGCGTTTGTTGATGCTCGTTCAAATACAGAAGGAGGAGTGTTTCTTCGGGCTTTAAATAGAAACGCAATGCAACCGGCTCCAGACATTTCATAAAAAGCTTCCGTTCACGATATGCATCCATCAGGATTTCATCATCCTCTGATATGGATGTACCAATGCCCATACGTTCCTTTCCAAGCTGATAATTTCCAGGTAAGATTGCGGGTGGAACAAGTCCATCGCTGGCGGCATCAAAAAGGAAACGATACATCTGCAGATGAATTTTCTCATAATCTAATTCATCAAATACGTCCCTGTAAAACATTTTGTAATATTCAAAGACGCTTAATTTCATACGAAGGGTTTTTACAATATTAACACCCTGTGTCGAAAGGGAGCCTTTCGTCTTGACATAATAATAAATCGGCATCTTCAGGACATATACTTCTTCAATATGCCTGATATATTCCATATTGAACATAAAATCTTCGCACCAGCTGACCTCGGCATCCATACGCAGATGGAATTTTTCTATGAAATCTCTGCGAAAAAGTTTGTTCCACAGTACTCCATAGTAAAAATCTGCAGGCTTTTCCATCATAAATAAAGCGTACTCTTTACGTGTCAACAGTGCTTCCTCTGAAATATCACCTTTTCTGGAGATTCGGTCATTAATCACACGATAAAAATCAGATATCACCAACCCACACTTCCATTTTTCTGCTGCTCTGACCAATAATTCGGTGGCTTCAGGCACGATCCAGTCATCACTGTCTATGAACTGAATATACTTTCCTTCTGCCAAATTAATAGCAATATTTCTGCTATCCGATACCCCTGTATTCTTTTTATTAATAATACGTATGCGCTGATCTATATTGGCAAATTTCTCACAAATATCTTTTGAACTATCCGTACTTCCGTCATTAATCAAAAGAATCTCTATTTCCCTATAGGTTTGTGCACATATACTTTCAATACATCTCTCTAATCTGTCTTGCGCATTATATACAGGAACAATAATGCTGACTTTTTCCAGATTTCTTGCCATACAATCCCTCCATAGAGCTTTTATCTCCATATCCATTCAGAGTTTCCACGTGCATGTATTAGATTTTTTTCGTGTATATACGATACCATGGATTGTAAAAAAGAACAAGTGTTTCTATTTAAACAAGGACATGTAAGTACATTACTTTTTCAAATACAAAGAATCGCCAGCTCCAACAAAATGCCGGAGCTGGCGATTCTTAATTAAGGACTTATTTTACTGCCCCCTCATTTTTATGCTTCTAATTTATATGCAGAGTGTTCCAACCATTCAAAAGTGTATCCTTCTGTATTATTCGCCTGCTTCTTCTTCAGGAACTCCTCAAAAGACTCCACCTCCGGCATGAGAAAAGGTTCTTTTCCCGTAGCATCAAATCGCCCATAGGTATGAATCGCTTCAACAGCCGCTTTGATATTCTCAATTGGGGTTTCAGGCGCAAAATT
>JAUNBT010000318.1:2822-3178 GCA_030526985.1 Lachnospiraceae bacterium
ACTAAAACCAACCAAACAGGGGGTAATTCCAGTTTTTCCAACCAACGTATAGCGTTTAACACGCTCTACGACTTCTTCTACGCTGGCACTTTGCAGAAACGAAGTGGATATACCAAAAGCAAGCGGAGAATGAGCTTTGTCAGCATAATCACGGAAATATTTCGGTCCTATTTTTTCCAAATCCGGGTCAAAAACCATGGTTATGCCACCACTGG
Organism: Lachnospiraceae bacterium; assembly: GCA_030526985.1. Lineage (GTDB taxonomy): Bacteria > Bacillota > Clostridia > Lachnospirales > Lachnospiraceae > SIG292. The sequence goes on from JAUNBT010000318.1 coordinate 3,038, forward strand.
CAAATGTAACAAAATCCAACAAGCCATCCACGGAATCCTTTGGTACTTTCGTTTCGCCCCAAATACCGCCGTCAGATATCTGAATCCCTAATTCTTGGGCTGCTGTGATTTCCAGCTCCAGATAAGGACGAATAAATTCCT
>JAUNBT010000319.1 GCA_030526985.1 Lachnospiraceae bacterium
TTGAATGGTATACTATTACAATTGAACAGAAAAACAATGTGACAGAGGCACTAATCTTTCCGGATTAATGCCCCTTTTGCGGTAGATGATATAGTATTTAAATGAAGAAAGAAGGTATTACCATGGATCACGATATTATTATGGCTATGATGGATAAGATGGCACAGACAGGAATCACAAAATTATCTTACAAAAAAGGCGATATGGAACTTAAGATTGAGAATCAGTCTTTTGCCCCGACGCTCACATCTGCTCAGATTCCGGTTGCTGAGGTTTCAGCTGCTGCCCCAGTTGTCCCTTCCGAAACTGCTCTACAGCCTGCTTCAAAGGATGACTCTGTAAAAGAGATGACTTCTCCGCTCATTGGAACATTTTATTCCTCTCCATCTCCAGAGATGGCCGCTTACGTCAAAGTTGGCGATACAGTAAAGAAAGGTCAGGTTTTAGGAATTGTGGAAGCAATGAAACTGATGAACGAGATTGAATCTGAATTTGACGGTGAAATTACAGAGATTCTTGTAGAGAACGAACAGACTGTAGAGTACGGTCAACCACTTTTCCTGATTAAGGTACAGTAATTTCCATGACAAAAGCCTTCCGGTGAAATAATATCGCCGGAAGGCTTTTTTTATCTTTGTCATTCTTTTTACGAAACTGATTAGCAGATTCCCTGTGCAATCATAGCGTCAGCTACTTTTTCAAAACCTGCAATATTAGCACCAACAACATAGTTACCAGGTGCTCCATATCTTTCAGCTGCATCTGCCATATTGTGGCAAATATCAATCATAATCTGTTTTAATCGGCTGTCAACCTCTTCAAATGTCCAGTTGAGACGCTCGCTGTTCTGAGTCATCTCCAGTGCGGAAGTTGCAACACCACCAGCATTTGCAGCTTTACCAGGTGCAAATAAAACACCATTCTTCTGCAGATACTCTGTAGCCTCTAACGTAACAGGCATATTCGCACCTTCTACAACTGCAGTACATTTATTTGCAACTAACTGTTTTGCATCTTCAATTGTCATCTCGTTCTGGGTAGCACATGGAACAGCAAGGTCGCATGGAATCTGCCATACGCCACGGCCCTCATGATACTCAGCATTCGGTCTGTAATTGATATATTCTGTTAATCTTGCACGATTAATCTCTTTAATCTCTTTTAATGCCTCTACATCAATTCCTTCTGGATCATAAACCCATCCTGTAGAATCACTTACAGTGACAACTTTGGCACCTAACTGCTGTGCTTTCTGCACTGCGTAAATTGCAACATTACCAGATCCAGAAATAACAACTGTTTTTCCAGCCATATCATGTCCATTAATCTTAAGCATCTCATGTGCAAGATACATAACTCCGTATCCAGTTGCCTCTGTTCTTGCAAGGGATCCACCAAAGGAAAGACCTTTTCCTGTTAAAACACCTTCGTAAGAAGCACGGATTCTCTTATACTGTCCAAACAAATATCCAATCTCACGTCCGCCTACACCAATATCTCCAGCTGGAACGTCTGTATCCGCTCCAATATGTCTGTAAAGCTCTGTCATAAAGCTCTGGCAGAATGCCATAACTTCTCTATCTGATTTTCCCTTAGGATCGAAATCACTTCCACCTTTTCCACCACCGATTGGCAGTCCAGTAAGAGAGTTCTTGAAAATCTGCTCAAATCCCAAAAATTTGATAATACCTAAGTTAACAGATGGATGGAATCTCAAGCCACCTTTGTAAGGTCCAATTGCACTGTTAAACTGCACTCTATAACCTGAGTTAACCTGAACCTGTCCTTTGTCATCAATCCATGGCACACGGAACTTCACCTGACGTTCTGCTTCTGTCAACCGCTCTAATAAAGCGTCTTTTCTGTAAAATTCTTCATTGGCATCAATCACAGGGCGGATGGACTCTAACACCTCTTTGATTGTCTGGTGAAACTCAGGTTCTCCTGGATTTCTCTTCACTACTGATTCGATGACTTCGTCAACATAAGACATAATAATAGTACCTCCTTAAACACGTTTATGCAGCATATAGACTGCTCCTTCATTAAACATAAAACACTTTGCACCCTGCTCATTTATTAAATATGCCGAAAAGTCTAACACTTTAATAATTTACATCGATGGCTTTAATACAAAAGAATTTTAACACATAAACTTAATTTTATCAAGAAAAAATGCAAGTCTTCTTTCAAAAACTTGCATTTATTAAGTGCGAACCCTCTATTTAACTGATTTGTTTATATGACAATTACTTTTTTTAAGTATGTTATATCTTTGTTTTTTTGAAGGTTTTTTCTAAAAATCCATCTTTTTTTCTTAACAAACCTGACAACTTGCACAATCAACACAGTGTTCTTCTAAAATTTCTGTTAATGCTGCACCACTGCTGGTGTGACAGCGGACAACATCCGCATTTGCCCTTTTCGCCTCACAAACAGCACATTTTACCATTTTGTGGGATACAGTGTTTGTAAAAAGGATAAATAAATCCGGTGTTCCCATCTTCTTATCCATATCTGCTGCCATATGGGTAAATACTTTTGCTTTACAATTATATTTTTTACAAATCTTTTTATACATACAGACCATACGGTCATGTCCACCTACAATTACTACGCTCATTGTTTCCTCCTTGTATATTCCACTTGCATAAGTCTATTCTCACCGTAGTTAGCTTTATCTAACTCTATGATAAGATTGTATCTTATTTTTTTTTAAAATACAAGGGGGTTAAGAGAGAATATTTCTCGATAAGGAAGTTATTCTCTCCTTTTGTCCTATAAAATCAGTTGCGAGAAATCAATGGAAAACTCTTCATAAATTCCCACTTTCACTCTATCTGAAAATGAATATTCTGTTGTATCTTCCGCACTAAAATCCCATACTGTGATTTTATTTTTTTCGTAATCGATAATCCAGTATTCCCGCACTCCTTCTGAACGGTATTGAAACAACTTAATGAAATAATCCATTCGTCTACTGCCTGGTGATACAATTTCAATTACCCAATCAGGAGCACCTTTGCATCCATTCTCATCTATTTTATTCTTATCACATATGACAGAAAGATCGGGTTCCACATAGGTATTCCTATTCTCACTCAAATATACAGCAAATGGAGCCGGAAAAACTTCACAATCACCTTTGTTGTCTAAAATATACCGGCTAATT
>JAUNBT010000320.1 GCA_030526985.1 Lachnospiraceae bacterium
TATTTGAAGAGAGGTTTCAAAAATCGACCCACTGTTATCAATTACAACATCCGCTTTTTCTTTATATCTATTTTCCGCTGGCTGTTTTTTCATTACTTCCTCACAGTATTCTCGTGTATAACCGCGCCCTTCGATTAAACGTTTTATTCTTACTTCCTGGTCTGCGTAAATATACCAGGTCTGATTGCACATTTCATAAAGTTTTGTATCAAATAAAAGTGCAGATTCTAAACAAATCAATGTACATCCAGCCTGTTTGGCGTTTTCAATCCGACGTGAAGTTTCTCTTAATACGCCGGGATGTGTAATCTGGTTTAGCAGGGAAAGTTTTTCCTGATTGTCAAATACAATAGCACCTAATTTTTTTCGGTCAATCGTTTTATCTTCTTTTAAAATCGTTTCTCCGAAGGCTTCCACGATTCCATTATAATTTGACTTTCCAGGAACCATAAGATCGTGGGCAATCTGATCTGTCAAAAAGACAACGGCCCCATATTCATTGCACAAATAGTCCATTACTACACTTTTACCTGAGCCAATTCCTCCGGTAATCCCAATTACAGTCCGTTCCATCCTATCTCCCTCATTTCTTATTTTGCATCATACCAGCTCATGCCTTCTTCAATATCAATTTCTAATGGTACTTTTAAGCTACAGGCACCCTGCATTTCTTCTTCCAATATCTTTCTTACCTGTTCTTTTTCTTCTATGGCAGCCTCAATTAAGAGTTCATCATGAATCTGTAAAATCAAGCGGGATTTCATCTTTTCTTTTTTCATACGCTGGTTTACCCGTACCATAGCAATTTTTATAATATCAGCAGCAGTTCCCTGAATGGGAGAATTCATAGCAACCCGCTCTCCAAAGTTTCTCTGCATAAAATTACTAGAGGACAGTTCAGGAATGGGACGTATCCGGTGAAACATTGTAGTCACATATCCTTTTTCCTTTGCATGAGCCACCATATCATCTAAAAATTGTTTTACCTGCGGATAGGTATTAAAATATTTATCAATGTAGGTAGAGGCTTCCTTTCTCGATATCTTTAAGTCTTCCGACAGTCCAAAAGCTGAAATTCCATACACGATCCCAAAATTCACGGCTTTTGCATTTCGGCGCTGTAAAGAAGTCACTTGATCTAAAGGGGTATCAAATACCTCGGAAGCTGTTGCAGCATGAATATCCTTTGACTGCTTATAAGCTTCGATTAATGCCTTATCACCGGATAAGTGGGCCAACACCCTAAGCTCAATCTGAGAATAATCTGCATCCACAAAAATATATCCATCCTCTGGAACAAATACCTTTCGAATTGCCCTGCCAAGAGGCATACGAATCGGAATATTTTGAAGGTTTGGTTCTGTGGAGCTGATTCTTCCCGTTGCTGTCACTGTCTGATTAAAAATCCCATGAATTCGCTCATCTTCTTTTATATATACAGCCATACCATCTGCATAAGTAGATTTCAGCTTTGTAAGATGACGGTATTCTAAAATCTGTTCGGCAATCGGATAGTCAGGAACAAGCTTTTCTAATATATCTACACTGGTAGAATAGCCAGTTTTCGTTTTCTTTGCAAATGGAAGCTTCATTTTTTCAAATAAAATGACACCTAACTGTTTCGGTGAATTAATGTTAAAGTTCTCCCCTGCCAATTCATGGATGGACTGTTCGAGCTCGACAATCCGATCCACAAGCTGTGCCCCATATTCTGCCAAGGCTTCTCTTTTTACTTTGATTCCTCTGTCCTGCATATCATAGAGGGCAAAAATCGTTGGCATTTCAATCTCATAATATAGATTGTCCATCTCTTTTTCTTTTAATTCTTTTTCTAAAACCGGGCAGGCAAGCAGTGGAATCTGAGAAAGGCATCCCAGAATCAATTTTGCATTTTTAGGATCAGTTTCTAAAAGAGTCATCAGCGTGGCTTTATCAGCCAGCTCCTTGCGGCTCTTTAAATCAAGGTCTAAATAGTCTCGACCGATTTCATCATACTGATAACTGTCTTTTAATGGATTTAAAAGGTAGGCTGCAACCTCTGTATCAAAAAGGGAAGTATCCTCCTCTGTCACATTCAGGTAAGGGAGGGACTGTTTCAAATACATTACGCTGGCTTTTTTTACAAGGCGGATTAATTCGGTCATCTTCTGTTTTAGATAATCCTCACCGATAAAGCCTTGTACCGGGATAAAATAGGCACTTCCCTTGTCATAAGAAAGAGAAAGCCCGGATAAAGTTCCATTTTCAGAAATAAACTGAAAACCGATGGTGTCTTTTTTACTTGCATTTTGAAAAAGTTTCTCGGCTTCATTCATATCTTCGATTATAGAAACATCTAAGGAAAAAGAAGGTTTTTCTTCCACATCAAAACGTTTCATCAGGCTCTTAAGCTGAAGGTTTTTAAATAATTCATAGGCTTCTTTTGTATAAATATTAAGAAGGTCTGTGTCCTCTAAATGAAAAGTAAGTTCACAGTCCGTTTTGATTGTGGCAAGCTCTTTACTAAATATTGCCTGCTCATAATACTCTCTTAAGTTATTCTGCGCCCGTTTGGGAGTGATTTCGTCAATATGGGCATAGGCATTTTCAATGGAATGAAAAGAGGTAATTATCTTAGAAGCAGTCTTTTCTCCGATTCCTGGAACGCCGGGAATATTATCTGCTGTATCTCCCATCAGTCCTTTCAAATCGATAAACTCCGTCGGAGTAACACCATAAGCATCAAACACATCCGAAGCATAATAATCTTCTGTTATTGTTCCGGTTGCTTTTGTCTTTGGAATTTTGATCTTCGTCTGATTCGTGGCGAGCTGTAAAAGGTCTCTGTCACCGGAAACAATCGTGACATCATAGCCTTTTGACTCTCCCTCTCTTGCAATAGTTCCTAAAATATCATCTGCTTCATATCCTGCCTGCTCAACGACAGGAATGGTCATTGCTTTTAAAATTTCTTTTAAAAGAGGAACCTGTTCGTGAAGCTCCTTTGGCATTGGTTTTCTTGTTCCTTTATATTCTGGAAATTTTTCATGGCGAAAGGTAGGCTCTTTTCTATCAAATGCTACCAGCAGATGATCCGCTTTCTCCTCATCAAGATAGCGGTACATAATATTAAAAAATCCAAGAATTGCACCCGTGTGGACACCATCTTTATTTGTAAAATCAG
>JAUNBT010000321.1 GCA_030526985.1 Lachnospiraceae bacterium
CTATAACAACAAAAGGAATATTGTTATTGGCTGCATAGGTTTCTGCATATGATTGTGACTTCCCATAAATCGTTACTGCATCGCATTTCTCAAACGCATTATCCACTATATTGACTACTGTGGAAGGTATAATGATTTTTTCCAAGCTTTCACACTGAGAAAAGGCAGCATTTTGGATTTCCGTCACTGTTTCTGGCAATGTCAAACTGACAATATTTTTATTACCTTTGAATGCAAATGGTGCAATGAACGTCACATTGTCAAAGATTGTATATTCCACATTAAGTTTATTAGCAGGGTAGCATATTATGCTACCCTCATCTTTGAGCATCAAAACTCCATCCTTCGATGCAAATTCAGTATTTGCTTTATCCACTTCTATTGTGTTTAAACTTTGGCATCCAACAAATTCACCAAATCCCCATTCATCCCCTATGTTAATGATGCTTGCAGGTATTGATATCTTTTCTAAATACTTGCATGAATAAAATGCACCGCCCCATACGTATTTTACATTACTTAAAATACTGTATTCCTTGTCTTTTCTTGCCGCTGGATACTGGATCAATTGTGTTTTATCAGCATTAAACAGAACTCCATTTTCTTCTGAAAATCGGATGTTCTCAACATCGACCTTTATATTTTCAAGACTGCTGCATGCACTAAATGCGCATTGATTTATTAAATATGTGGCAGCAGGAATCGTAACATTTTTTAAGTGCTTACTTTTATAAAACGCATAGGCACTAATATCTGTCACTGTATTAGGTATCAAATAATCATTTCGCTGATTACCTGATGAATATTTTATCAATGTAGTTTGATTTTTATTAAAAAGCACATTGTCCAGGACTGAATAATAATCGTTCGCCTCGCTAACAATTATATTTTCGAGATTCTCACAATTCTCAAAAGGCATATGACCCATCTTCTCTACACCACTTGGAATTGACACTTTAGTCAGGTTTACGCAATCCGAAAAAGCCCTTTCACTTATTGCTGATATTAAAGTGCCCTCTATACTCTCCGGTATCACTGCCTCGGTTACGGTAATATCGCAACCCGTAATCGTCCCCTCCCCTTTATCAAAATAAATCGCCCCACCTTTTATTCCTTCTGTCCACTTGATATCAGCATCGCTCACATTCATAGTATTTCCCATTGCTGGAGTTGGTATTAATGTAATCCCAAAGATCATAAATGTCATGATTAAAATTCCGACAACTCTCCTTTGATTTTTTTGCATACTTTCTTTCTCCATTCTTACACACACTCCTTTCATTGAATCCTTTATTTCATAATGTTTTCTATCGCTTTATCGGATATCAATGATGGACCTCCTAATATCACAACTCTCGTCAAGTCAAGATTTGCTGCGTATTCTTTTGCAAAACCTATATTGGCCTCATCTGTTAAAATCAACGGACCATTTAACTTCATCGCAACAGGGCCCCCGGAAAGACCATCTGGATGATCTAAAGCATATGCAAACACTATGTTTTTAACAGCATTGTCGAAAAACTTATTCGCCACAGCGGTTGATGTCTCATACCGATTAGCGCCTGCGATTCGTTCGACCTTACCCGATGCATGGAGAATCGTTCTTCGGATCGTTGTAGTCAATGATAAGTTCGTTGATCTCACCGAGGATTTCCTCTGTGAACTTTTTTCTAAACGCCACGAGAAGTGAATGCACAAACGGTATCTTGTTCTGATAGCCAGCAATACCTATGAAGTACTGGTAGTATGGGGTTTCAGCAAGCTGTTGGACAAGCTCCTCATCTGAATACCCATATTGCTTCTGGATGATCAATGAGCCGAGAGCCATTCGAAGAGGTTTAGCAGGCATCCCCGTATTGCTCGGAGAAATCTTTGCGTATTTATCTTCGACCTCAAACCATGAGATCGCTTCGGCCTTCTTCACCTATCGGTTCTCCAGATGTAATATGTATTAAACTATAGGGGTAACTTTTTTATCAGCTACCCCTTTTATCTTTATTAAAATATTTGTATGACCTCTTTATTCACTTTTACTTTGACATTATTTTATTTATAGTCTCGTCTGAAATCAGCTTCGGTCCTCCCATTACTATACCCTTCGTCGCCTTTGCAGAATCCACATATTCTTCTGCATGTGTGTAATGCCCATTATCCACTAACATCATCGGCGAACCAATAGACATAGCCAATGGTCCACCGGATAAACCATCCGGAAAATCCGATGCATCTGCAAATATTACGTTCTTGCCGGAAGCAAAGAATTCCTCTGCAACGCATTTCGACGTACCATATCTATCGTTTCCTGCCAATCTTTTAATATTCCTACTTGTACATTCTTTCAAATCATCTTCTATACCGCTACTAACGACACCACCTCCGCCGATAATGTAGATATTTTTATTTGTTTCTAATGCGTACAAATACTCCAGCTGATACTCATCTATTTCTTTGTTTACAAGCAAAATCGGCTTTGGTACTGCAGATGCCGATAAACTATCTGGGAAATCCTCGCCTGTGCATACCATCAAATCCTCGTTATAAGCCTCTGCTTCATAAAGAATCTCCAGATTTGTTTCATATCTATCCATACCCCATAACCTTATTACTTCATTTTCAAATCGCTCCTCAAATGCAGAAGACACCACTGACGGTCCTCCTAAAATGTAAATTCTACCAGTTTCGCTTATATTCTCTTTAATGTATTTCGTTACACTATCACTAAGCCGCTCCTCTAAAAGCAGTATCGGGGCATTTGTCTTACTCGCCAAATATCCTCCCGCTAAGGCATCAGGAAAATCGTCACCGCTTGCAACAATCACAACATCAAACTTATCGATACCCAAACTGGTCTTCAAGTTGTCAGCTGCCAATTGTGCGGTTTCGCATCTATCTGCACCACCAATCCTTAATTGAGATTTATCCCCAAATAATTTATTAGCATTTGCACCCAAATCATTCTTAGCAGCATTATCCCACTTTGCTTTTAGAACAATACCCCATCCATAATAATATTCTCGCCCGTAATAATAATCAAAAAATTCCTCATCTAAATTTTCTGTCGTTATCGTGTCATTGTTGAAATCAATTTTTTCATTGTTTTTATTATACCAGCCTTTAAAAGCATCTCCATTCTTCGTAGGAATTGGATT
>JAUNBT010000035.1 GCA_030526985.1 Lachnospiraceae bacterium
TATAAATAAAGGGCTTACGGACTTTTTTGTTTTCACAACTGTCAAAGACAGGATTTTAATCTCTGAGAGAAAAAAGTCAAGTGGTCAGGCAGAAAATCGGAAAATTATTTTCTGTAATATTCATTAATTCCTTCAAAGAATGCATCAATATTATCCCAACTTGCAAGCGGTGGAATATCACATCCAGAAGAAATAACAAAGTTTGGATAGGAACAGCACTGTTCCATAACGCTTAAGGTATCTTCTTTTACGGAATCTGGAGTACCGTTTCTGAACTGTCCGGCAGGGTCAACATTTCCCATGGCAACAATGTCAGAAGGAACTCCTTTCATTAATTCAGCCATGTTAATTGAGTTACCAAAGTGAAGTATACGGCAGCCGTTCTTCGTAATGGAAGGCAATTGATGGATTGCAGCATCGCCACAGTTGTGGTAACCAATTATGAATTCATCCGTTTGAGTAGCCTCTACGATTTCTTTTACATATTTACAGGAGAATTCTTCCTCTAAATCAGGAGAAAGAAGACCTGCCATTGGCTCAGCCATCAATACGCCGTTAGCCCCTACCGCTTTATATGCATTGATGTATTCAATGATGAATTTAGTTACTTTAGTAAGAACGGTATGTACCATATCTGGGTCTGTGAAGCAATGGATCATCGCTTCACTTACTCCCATCAGTCTGCTTGCTAAAGAAAATGGTCCGATTACACCGGCAAATACCGGACGGTCCTCGATTAGTTTCATTGATTTTTCAATCGCATCAATATAAATCTGGGTACGGCCGGAACCAATCGCAGGAATTGCAAGCGCATCAGCTTCTTCTTTTGTACTTACGATGCTTCCTGTTACAGTTGGAACTTCGTCATCTGAATAATGAACGGTGGAACCAAATGCTTCTGCCTCTAAGGATAAGTCCATCATACTTACAGAAGCAAGAGCTTCTGGAGTAGAATCGGCAACGACTTTCATAGCTTGAGCCTGCAAATCACTAGATGAAATCAGCTCTTTTACTGTAATATTCAATTTTTGGATTCCTGGGAAAGAAAGTACAAGAAAGCCTTTCTTTTTGTCTGCCGCAATTAAATCATCAATCCATTTTGTCATGTTCTGTTGCATTATTTTGTTCTCCTTTTTTAATGTATATATTTATTTATCGTAAGCTCCGTAGGTTTTTGCTTCATTGATCATAACTCTTGCGAAATGATCATCTAAAGGAGCTGGATATTCACAACCGGTGGCTAAGATATAACCGCCATCTTTTTTATAAGCATCAATCTGTTCCCTGCATTGTGCAATGATGTCTTCTTCAGAAGCTGTCATAAGGAAGCCTGGATCCACATGACCGATAATGGTAATCTCCTGTCCATATTTTTCTTTAAATTCTGCCATAGATTCACAATCCGGTGGTAAATGCTGCAGGGAAATCGCTACTGGCTTCATTCTTCTAATCTGGTCAGCAACATACAGGCCATCACCGCAATTATGAAGCATGACCATGCCGCCGTGTTCTCTAACTGCATTACATACCTTTTCAATATATACGCCTTCCCATTCATCCCACCATTCCGGACTTAAGATTGTTTTAGAAGCATATAAAGTGTCATACATAATAGCATGGCAGCCGGCATCTAAAAGCTCTAAGGAAAAACGAGTAATGGTCTCGGTAATGTTTTCCAAAGCCTGTTTGATTGGTTCTGGATTCATGAAAATATCGACAAATAAGTTGTCAAGACCTCTTAACATGCTGAGAATTCCTAAAGGACCAAATACGAAACCAACGATCGGTTTTTCTTTTCCTTTTGCATCGGAAAGCATCTTTGCAAGTTTGATGTGGCCACTCATACGAGGAGTTTTTGTTGGATCTAATACGACAACTTTTTCATATTCTTCAGGTGTGCTTACAAATTTTTTGTCATGGACAGGGCTTGCTGCCTTATCAGTGGGATAGTTCATCTCCATTCCCCAGTCTGCAGCTTCAACGGACAAATCTACCAGAGTACAGATAATATCGACGTCGAGTTCTTCTGTAGCCTTTAAAATAGATTCCGCACATTTTTCTTCGTTTAAAGTCCATTCTGCATAGTCAATACCAGTATATTTTCTCGAAATACTGTTAATTAACGGGTATACCGGGATACGGTCCGGTTCCTGATGGTTTAATACCATCGTTACTCTTTCTAGTGAATTCATTTTCATATCCTCCTTCATTCACAGGTAATTTCTTTTTGTGATTATATTATATAAAATTAAAATTCAAAAAGCTTTACATAATATAATCAGTTTTTGTAATTATCTCAGGTGTCTGCTGAAAAAAATAAATTATTTGTGAAAAAAATCGAAAGGAAATGGCAAAACAATTGACTTTAAATGTGAAATCAAGTAAGATTATAACCGTTAGAAATGAAAGAAAAGGATATGGATAGATTATGTTACAGCGATTTTACCCTACAATATGTGCCGATTCTACCTATGAGATTCCCTTTCAAAAGTGGTACGAGAGAGGATATCGGGGGATTATCTTTGATATAGATAATACATTAGTTCCTCACGGAGCACCGGCGACAAAAGAGGCAGTGGATTTTTTTGATCAGTTAAGGAACATAGGGTTTGATACATGTCTTACTTCCAATAATAAGGAACCGAGAGTGGCACCCTTTGCCAAAGCAGTGGGAAGTAAGTATATTTATAAGGCGAATAAGCCAAGTCGGTCCGGGTATCAAAAGGCAATGAGATTAATGGGGACAGACGAGACCAACACATTTTTTGTGGGAGACCAGTTGTTTACCGATGTATATGGTGCGAACCGGACAGGAATTCCTACTATATTAGTGAAACCAATTCATCCAAAAGAGGAAATCCAGATTGTATTGAAGCGTTACCTTGAAAAGATGGTACTTCATTTTTATTACCGGAGTATAAAAAAATAGGATAAGAAAAAAATATGTTGAAATATTACACTATTTATTATAGAATAGTTATATGAGTGAATTTATTTAAGGAGGAGTACTAGAAGATGGTATCAGCAGGTGATTTTAAAAACGGATTGACAATAGAATATGAAGGCAATGTATATCAGATCGTTGAGTTTCAGCATGTAAAACCTGGAAAGGGTGCAGCCTTTGTCAGATCCAAATTAAAGAATATTAAGAACGGCGGTGTTGTTGAGAAGACATTCCGTCCGACTGAGAAGTTTGAGAATGCAATGATTGAGAGAAATGATATGCAGTATCTGTATAATGACGGAGAACTGTACTACTTCATGAATATGGAGACATTTGATCAGATTGCATTGAATATGGATGTAATCGGTGATAACCTTAAGTTTGTAAGAGAGAATGATATGGTGAAGATGGTTTCCCATAATGGAGATATTTTCGCTGTTGAGCCTCCGTTGTTTGTAGAACTTGAGGTTACAGAGTGTGAGCCTGGTGAGAAAGGAAATACAGCAACAGGAGCAACAAAGCCATGTACAGTTGAGACAGGTGCAACAGTTTATGTACCGCTCTTTGTTAACTTAGGAGACAAGTTAAAGATTGATACAAGAACTGGAGAGTATTTATCCAGAGTATAGAGATTAAACCAGACAGTATGCCCGGAATCATTTCGTTTCCGGGCTTTTATTAGAATGGAGAAGGAGTTGTTTTATGGAAAAACAGATAGCTGTGTTGATTGACGGCGATAATATTTCAGCGAAATATTCGGAATATATCAAACAGGAGGCACTGCAGTATGGAAACGTGAAGATATTCCGGTTGTATGGTTCCGTCAATTCAAAGACAGTGAAGGCGTGGTATAATGTGATGCCTCTTCAGGGAATCGTGCCAGTGCTTCAGATTTCCTATGCGAATGGAAAGAGTATTGCTGATCAGGCTCTCACAATAGATGCCATGGATCTGCTCTATTCCAATGATGTGGATGTATTTTGTATTGTTTCAAGTGATAGTGATTTTACAAAGTTAGTCTATCGTTTGAAAGAAGCAGGAAAGACCGTTGTCGGCATGGGAGAAAAAAAGACAAAAGAGGCACTTGCCAAAGCCTGTGATGAATTTAAAATCTTAGATTTGATTTATAAAGAGGCAAATGAAGTCGAGGACGAAGAGACAGAAGAAGTACAGGAAGTGGCTGCAAAATCAGTGGAAGAAGTGGTTCAACCAAGTACTATAGAAGAAGGGACAGAAGAGGAAGAAGTAGAAGAGGTGGAGGTTGAAGAAAAAGAGATTAATATTCCACCGGAGAAAGAGATCATCGATTATATATTAGAATATATTGATTCTTACGTGGATTCTGCGGAAGAGGAAGTGAATTTAGCTGATATCGGACGGATTTTAAAACAAAAATATTTGGGATTTGATGCCAGAAATTATGAGCATAAAAATCTGACAAAGATGATAAAAAGTCATTCGGATTGTTTTACTGTCCGGTCTGAGAAAGCTTCTGACCGGATTCACAGCGTAATTTATATTCGAAGAAAATAAATGGCAAATACAAGTTATACGGAGGATGAACGAAATGAAACCAAGAAATCGAAGAAGACAAAAGAAGGGACTTAATTTGTTGTTGGGGGCAATCCTGATTATTTTTGTTGTGGTAGCGGCAGCAGTTGGGATTAAATATGTAACCGGATCACTGGGTGGCTCTGGAAAAACAAAAGCAGAGGCAGAAAAAGAAGAGAAACAGGAAGATAAGAATGCTGTCAAAGTGACAGGAATACAGATTGCTGCTCCGAGAGAGACTATACGGGCAGGCGAAGGAACACAGCTTACTGTTACTGTGACGCCGGATAATGCAACAGATAAAACAATAAACTGGACAGTAAGTGGCGGTGGCGGTACTGTCTCAGAAGATTATGTACTTACACCGGATGCGGCAGCAGGAAAAAGCACAGTTGAAATTACAGCAGAAGCGGCGGATGGTTCGGGAACAAAAGCATCTATTTCACTTAGAATTTTAGAAGCAATTGATCCGCATCAACCTATGGTTGCAATTACATACGATGATGGCCCAAGTGCAGAGACAACACCAACAGTGTTGGATGCCTTAGAAGCGAACTATGGTGTGGCAACTTTCTTTATGCAGGGACAGTATATTTCTGGCAATGAAGAATTGTTAAAACGAAGCTATGCTATGGGCAATGAACTTGCAAATCATTCCTGGGATCATCCACAGCTTACAACTCTCAGCGCAGATGGAATAAAAAAACAGATTGATGATACGGATGCACTGATAAAGGAAGTATGCCCGGAAGAGAATCCTATTTTAAGACCTCCTTATGGAGCAGTCAACGATACTGTAAAGTCGGTTGTTGGAAAACCAATCATTATGTGGTCTTTGGATACGTTAGATTGGAAGACGAGGAGTACAGAAAAAACGATAGAAGCATGTATGACGGCAAAAGATGGAGATATTATTTTAATGCATGACATCCATGAACCTACTGTTGCGGCGGCAGAGGATGTAATCACAGGACTTCAGGAAAAGGGATTTCAGTTGGTAACGGTAAGTGAACTATATCATTACAGGAATGGAGATTTCGAAAATGGATCTGTGCATTATTCTATGAGTGCAGAAGAGATGGATCAAAATACAGCATCGGCTACAGAAACATCGGAGGATGGTACTGTTGTAACGACGGACGAGGAAGATGGTGCGGATGCTGATTCTTTGGAAGAAGAGGATGGCTCAGATACAGAGAATTCTGATTCTTTAGAATAAGAACCTGACAGAAAGGAGAAGGCAATGGGTGATATTGAAAAATTAAGAGAGATTGTAAAAGAAAGCAGCAATATCGTTTTTTTTGGTGGGGCAGGTGTGTCAACAGAAAGTGGAATTCCGGATTTTCGAAGTACAGATGGACTATATAGTTTAAAATATGAATATCCGCCGGAGATGATTGTAAGTCACTCTTTTTTCATGAATGCAACGGAAGAATTTTATGAATTTTATAAGGATAAGATGATGGCATTGGATGCAAAGCCGAATAAAGCACATTATAAGCTTGCCCAGTGGGAGAAAGAGGGAAAATTAAAAGCGGTTGTTACTCAGAATATTGATGGACTCCATCAGATGGCTGGAAGTAAAGAGGTCATGGAACTTCACGGAAGTATCCACCGCAATTATTGTGAACGCTGTCATCATTTTTTCGATGCGGCTTATGTAAAAAACAGTGCTGGAGTCCCTCTTTGCACAGAGTGTGGAGGTCGGATTAAGCCGGATGTTGTCCTGTATGAAGAAGGACTGGATAATAAAATCCTGCAAAAATCCGTCTCTTATATCAGTCAGGCAGATACATTGATTATTGGAGGTACCTCATTGGTTGTTTATCCTGCAGCAGGATTGATTGATTATTTCAAAGGAAAATATCTGGTCGTCATTAATAAGTCACCGACTTCGAGAGATAAGCAGGCAGACCTGTGTATAAATGGAAGTATCGGGGAGATTTTAGATCAGATTTAATATAATTTAATATAGTACAGTAAAAAAAACTTGCAAACCTGTATGAATTAAGATAGAATGTAACTTGCATATGTGTGAAATTTACATAGATTTTACCATTTGTTTTCATTATTATCAGGAAAGCGAGCGAATCATATGGACAGATTTAATTTAATTACAGATGAAATAAGAGATCTATCGAAACTTTGTGTAGAGAACAACTCGATTCCACCGGAATTGTATGGTAAATACGAAGTGAAGCGTGGTCTGCGTGATGTGGACGGACAGGGCGTTCTGACTGGACTCACGGAGATTTCTATGATTAATTCCTACAAGATTGAGGACAGAGATCTGATCCCAATTGAAGGTAAGCTTTATTATCACGGAATTGATATCGAAGATATTGTACATGGTTTTATGAAGGAAAGCAGATTTGGATACGAGGAGGTTGTATATCTTCTTTTATTCGGAAAATTGCCGGATAGCAGACAGCTTTCCGATTTTAATCAGTTGTTAGGCGAATATAGAGAGCTTCCCGTTTATTTTGTACGGGATATTGTTATGAAGGCACCGAGTAAGGATATGATGAACACATTGGCAAGAAGTGTGTTGACTCTGTATGCTTATGATGATAAGGCGGATGATACATCCATTCCGAATGTACTTCGACAGAGTTTAAGACTGATTGCTTTGTTCCCTTTGCTTGCTGTATATGGATATCATGCATATTCCCATTATCATGATGGCAAGAGTTTAATTATCCATCAGCCAATACCGGAGTATACCACAGCACAGAATTTTTTGCATATGTTAAGACCGGATGGAAAGTTTACAGATTTGGAAGCAAAGGTATTAGACATTGCCCTTGTCTTACATGCAGAACACGGTGGTGGTAATAACTCTACATTTACGAATCATGTCGTTACTTCTTCTGGAACGGATACTTATTCTGCTGTTGCAGCTTCCTTAGGTTCCTTGAAGGGTCCAAAGCATGGTGGGGCGAATGTGAAGGTTTCCCGTATGTTTGAAGATTTGAAGAAGACAGTAAAAGACTGGAAAGATGAAGAAGAAGTTAGAAATTATCTAAAAGCTCTTTTACATAAAGAGGCATTTGATAAAGCAGGTTTGATTTATGGTATGGGTCATGCGGTATATTCTATTTCAGATCCAAGAGCGAACTTATTTAAGAGTTTCGTACTTCAATTGTCAGAGGCCAAGGGAAAGATGGAGGAATTTAATCTCTACTCTATGGTAGAGCGCCTGGCACCAGAAGTGATTGCAGAGGAGAGACATATCTATAAGGGAATCAGTGCGAATATTGATTTTTACAGTGGATTTGTCTATAGTATGCTCGACCTGCCTTTAGAGTTATATACGCCGCTCTTTGCGATTGCCAGAATTTCCGGTTGGAGTGCCCACCGGATTGAGGAGTTGATTAATTCTTCCAGAATTATCCGTCCGGCATACAAAGCAGTTGCAAAGAAACAGGAGTATGTACCACTTAATAGAAGATAAAAGATAATCAGACAGTGTCCGTCCCCTCTTTTTTAGAGAGGATGAACACTGTTTTCTTTTTGTTCAGTTGAAAGAGTGATTTAAAAAACCTTCTCAAAAAAATCCTTTGAAAAGCTTGTCAAGAAAAGAACAGCTTGTTATAATAAACTCTGTATGTGAAATGGAGGAAAAGAATATGTTTCAAATGATAGATTTTGATACGATAGATCTTCTTGCACCGGCACCACAAGGAGAGCCGATGCGCCAGTATTATTTTATAGCTGGTCTTAGAAAATGGGTGCAGGATAGAGAGAAGGCTCTTGGAAGAAAACTGACCTTCCAGTGCAGAACCTTTGGCTGTCAGATGAATGCAAAGGATTCAGAAAAATTTGCGGGCATGTTAGAGGAGATGGGATTTGTAAGCAGTGAAGAAGAGGCCACAGATTTGATTGTATATAATACCTGTACTGTCAGAGAGAATGCAAATCAGAGAGTTTACGGACACCTCGGCAATTTAAAGACGATTAAGAAGAAGCATCCCAAGATGATGATTGCGATGTGCGGCTGTATGATGCAGGAGCCGGATGTGGTAGAAAAGTTAAAAAAGAGTTATCCATTTATTGATATTATATTTGGAACTCATAATATATTTAAATTTCCAGAGTTGATTCAGGAGAGAATTGATACGGGGCGTATGGTAGTAGATATCTGGGATGGAACGGATATGATTGTGGAGAATCTCCCAAGTGAAAGAAAGTATTCATTTAAGAGTGGTGTTAATATTACCTATGGCTGTAATAATTTTTGCAGTTATTGTATTGTCCCCTATGTAAGAGGAAGGGAACGAAGTCGAAAACCAGAGGATATTATAAAGGAAGTAAAAGAACTGGCAAAGGATGGTGTGACGGAGGTAATGCTGCTGGGCCAGAATGTGAATTCCTATGGGAAGAATTTAGAGACTCCGATGAGTTTTTCTGCTCTTTTAGAAGAAATTGAGAAAATAGACGGGATAGAGAGGATTCGTTTTATGACATCTCATCCGAAAGACCTTTCACCGGAATTGATCCAGGTGATGGCGAATTCAAAGAAGATTTGCCGTCATTTCCATCTGCCACTTCAATCGGGAAGCAGCCGGGTATTAAAAGTGATGAATCGAAGATATACAAAAGAGCGATATTTAGAACTTGTGAACCATCTTCGGGAAGCAATGCCAGATATTTCGCTTACAACAGATATCATTGTAGGATTTCCGGGGGAGACGGAGGAAGATTTTTTAGAGACAATGGATGTAGTTGAAAAAGCCCGTTTTGACAGTGCTTATACTTTTATCTATTCAAAGCGGACGGGAACCCCTGCTGCCGCAATGGAAGATCAGGTGCCGGAAGAGGTAATTAAAGACCGATTTGACCGCCTTTTAAAGCTCGTGGGGACCATTTCCCACGAAAGAACAAAAAGATGGGAAGGACAGACCCTGCCAGTTCTTGTGGAAGAGAAGAACCGTCAGCTTCCGGATTATGTCACGGGGCGGTTAGAATATAATACGGTAGTGCATTTTCCGGGAGATGAATCATTGATTGGAAAGATTGTGAATGTACATTTGACAGAAGCAAAGGGATTTTATTATATGGGCGAAATGGAAGGATAGATAAGATGGCAAAATTGACGCCAATGATGAAGCAGTATTTTGAAATCAAAGAGAAATATGAAGATTGTATTTTATTCTATCGTCTGGGTGATTTTTATGAGATGTTTTATGAGGATGCGAAGATTGCTTCAAAAGAACTTGAAATTACACTGACGGGGAAGAATTGTGGTCAGGAAGAGAGGGCTCCCATGTGCGGAGTCCCTTATCATGCCTGTGATATGTATTTGAATAAATTGATTGAAAAGGGCTACAAGGTCGCTATCTGTGAACAGATGGAGGATCCTTCTACCTGTAAGGGATTAGTAAAAAGAGAAGTGACCCGGATTGTCACACCAGGTACCAATATTTCCATTCAAAATTTAGAGGACTCTAAAAATAACTATATGATGAGTGTGTTTTATGAGGAAGATGGCATTGGTGCCTCTTTTTGTGATGTGACGACAGGGGAATTTAAGACGACCCAGGTCAGAAATTTGAGTGAATTATTGGATGAGATTAATAAATTTTCTCCGGTGGAGATTATATGTAATGAAGCTTTCCTGATTTCAGGTGTAGACCTTTCTTATATAAAAGATAAAGTTGGGGCAGTGGTATATGATATTGAAAGCTGGTATTTTGATGAAAACAGCTGTGAAGAAGCCATTAAAAAGCAGTTTGAAATCTCGAATCTTTCCGGACTGGGCCTGGCTGATTTTCCCTATGGGATAGTGGCATCTGGAGCTATGCTTTCCTATCTTCATGAAACACAGAAAAATTCCCTGACCCATCTTATGACACTGGTGCCTTACAGCAATCAGGGATATATGATGATTGACAGTGCCACCCGCAGAAACTTAGAATTGACAGAGACGATGCGGGAAAAGAGAAAGAAAGGTTCCCTTTTAGGGGTTTTAGATAAAACGAAGACAGCGATGGGCGGCAGAATGCTTCGGAGTTTTGTGGAGCAGCCGCTTGTGAATAAAAGCCAGATTGAAGACCGCTACGATGCTATAGAGACCTTAATCGAAAACATGATTACAAGGGAGGAACTGCGGGAATATCTTCAACCAATCTATGATTTAGAGCGGCTTACAACAAAAATCAGTTATCGCACAGCAAATCCGAGAGATTTAATCGCATTTAAGACATCCCTCGCACTTGTTCCGCCGATAAAAACTTTACTACAGGAATTTGATACAGGGATTTTACATAATTTATATGAAGATTTAGATGAACTTACAGATTTGTATGAGCTTTTGGAGCAGGCAATTGTGGAAGATCCGCCGATTACTACAAAAGAGGGCGGAATCATAAAGGATGGATACCGGGAAGATTTAGATATTTTAAAACAGGCAAAAACAGAAGGAAAAGTGTGGCTTGCCAATTTAGAAGAAGAGGAACGGGAAAAAACCGGAATCAAGAATTTAAAGGTAAAATTCAATAAGGTGTTTGGTTATTATCTGGAAGTGACAAAGTCCTATCAGTCCCTTGTTCCGGATTATTTTATCCGCAAACAGACATTAGCTAATGCGGAAAGGTATACGACAGATAAGTTAGATGATATTGCCGGGAAAGTGTTAGGGTCATCGGATAAATTAGTTGCAATGGAATATGAATTATTTGTTGAAATTAGAGAACTCTTAGCAGCCCAGATGCATCGGGTTCAAAAAACCGCCCATGTAATCGCTGTATTGGATGCCTTTTGTTCTTTAGCTCTTGTGGCAGAACAAAATCACTATATTCGTCCTGTAATCAATAACCGGGGAATCATCGATGTGAAGGATGGACGTCATCCGGTAGTAGAAAAAATGATTTCCAATGATATGTTTGTGGCAAATGACGTTTATCTGGATAATAAAGATCACAGAGTATCTATTATTACCGGACCGAATATGGCAGGAAAATCGACTTACATGCGCCAGACTGCTTTGATTGTTCTGATGGCTCAGATGGGATCTTTTGTTCCGGCTAAAAGATCAGCTATCGGTCTTGTAGATCGCATTTTTACCCGGGTAGGGGCTTCTGATGATTTGGCATCCGGACAGAGTACATTCATGGTGGAAATGAGTGAAGTGGCCAATATTTTGCGGAATGCGACAAAAGACAGCCTGATTATCTTAGATGAGATTGGAAGAGGTACCAGTACCTATGATGGACTATCCATTGCCTGGGCTGTTGTGGAATATATCAGCGATGCCAGACTTTTAGGCGCAAAGACCTTATTTGCAACCCATTACCATGAGCTTACAGAGTTAGAGGGAAAATTATCCAACGTAAATAATTATTGTATTGCTGTCAAAGAACAGGGCGACGATATTGTTTTTTTACGAAAGATTATAAAAGGCGGAGCGGATAAAAGCTACGGTGTTCAGGTGGCAAAATTAGCCGGTGTTCCAGATATTGTGATTCAAAGAGCAAAAGAAATCGTGACAGCCTTAAGTGAAAATGATATCAGTGCGAAGACAAAAAATATTGAGATGGATCCTAAAATTGGGGAAGTGGAGCCGGTTCAGATGGATTTTATGCAGGAACTTTTGTGTCCACCGGAAAATCCAATTATTGAGGAACTAAGAGAGATGGATTTATCCAGAATCACGCCGATTGAAGCTTTAAATACACTTTATATGTTACAGGAAAAAGTGAAGAACAGTTAAGAAAGAAGGGGAACCAGTGGGAAGTATCCGTGTCTTAAGTCAAAATACAATTAACCAGATCGCAGCAGGGGAAGTAATTGAACGACCAGCTTCTGTTGTAAAAGAGTTAGTGGAAAATGCAATTGATGCAAAATCCAGTGCCATTACTGTGGAAATAAAAGAAGGCGGGATTGATTTTATCCGTATTACAGATAACGGAACTGGAATTGAAAAGGATGAGGTGAAAACAGCCTTTTTACGCCATGCGACCAGTAAAATCCGGAATGTGGATGATCTTCTCACGATAGGTTCTTTAGGTTTTCGGGGTGAGGCTTTGGCAAGTATTGCATCGATTGCAAAAGTGGAGGTCATTACAAAAACAGCAGAGCCGATGACGGGTGTAAGATATGTGATGGAAGGGGGGGAAGAGATGGCGTTTGAGGAAGTAGGATGCCCGGAAGGTACTACTTTTTTAATACGCAGTCTTTTTTATAACACTCCTGCCAGAAGAAAATTTTTGAAATCAAAGATGACAGAGGCCGGGTATATCAGTGCTATGATGGAGCGGATTGCCCTAAGCCACCCTGAGGTCGCTTTTAAACTGATTCATCAGAATAAAGCAGTCCTTACTACGACAGGAACCGGTCGGCTAAAGGACGTGATTTATCAGATTTACGGAAAAGACATTGCGATGAATCTTTTGCCGGTGGATGTGAAAAGGGATGCATTTTCGATAGAAGGATATGTTGGAAAACCGGCGGTGTCCAGGGGTAACCGGGCATTAGAAAATTATTTTGTCAATGGAAGATATATTAAAAATAAGATTATTACGAAGGCAATCGAGGACAGTTATAAGACTTATCAGATGGTACACAAATATCCTTTTACAGCATTAAATCTTACGATAGAGCCGGAATTTATGGATGTGAATGTACACCCGGCAAAGATGGAAGTGCGGTTTAAGAATGGGGAAGAACTCTTTTCTGCATTTTTAGAAGGGGTTCGGGAAGCATTAGGAAGCCGACAGCTGATTCCAAAGGTACGTCTGAAAAATGATACAAGAAAAAAAGAAAATATATTGGAACGTCCATAGGGGGCAGAGCCTTTTGAATCCCATAGAAGGCAGCAACGCCCAATCAAACCAATCGAAGAACTGCTAAAAGAAGAAAGCCGCTATGAGGTGGATAAAATCTTTGAAAAAAAACAGGATTTAGAGAAAAAACAGGAAATTCATAAGGACTTAGATTTTGAGAAAAGTTTGATTTCTAAAACCGAGGAAAGAAAACCAGAGCAGTGGAAGCCGGAGCAGAAAGAACCGGAACCAAAAAAACCAGAACAGAAGAAATCAGAACAGGAAATGCCGGAAAAAGAAGAACCAGCCCCACTGCAGCTGTCTTTTTTGGAGGAAGAAAAGATTCATACAGAAGACACGAAACAGGATTTTCGAATCATAGGCCAGCTTTTTGACACCTATTGGTTGATGGAAAAAGAGAATGAACTGCTCATAATGGATCAGCATGCAGCCCATGAAAAAGTGCTTTATGAAAAATTGATGGCTTCCTACCGAAACAGGGAGATTTACTCTCAGCAGCTGATGCCACCTGTTATTTTATCCCTTAGTATGAAAGAACAGGATTTTGTCAAGAATTATGAAGAGATGCTTTCCCATCTTGGATTTACTTTAGAAGAATTTGGACCGGATGCCTATTGTTTAAGGACAGTTCCGTCGAACCTTTTTGGTATGGATGCCCAGGTTTTTTTCCGGGAACTTTTAGATGGCATGGAGGAAGAAATCAAGACGGCAGATCCGGATTTCATGATAGACCGTTTGGCGACAATGGCATGTAAAGCGGCAATCAAGGCAAATCAAAAATTGTCAGTCAGAGAGGCAGAGGGACTTTTAAAGGAATGCGAAAAATTAGAAAATCCTTATACCTGTCCTCACGGAAGACCGATTCTAATTTCCATGACAAAAAAAGAGATTGAAAAGAAGTTCAAAAGAATTGTCTGATAAAGGGGTAGAACGATGAAAAAACCTTTGATTATTCTGACCGGGCCGACAGCGGTGGGAAAGACGCAACTTTCCATTGCTCTGGCAAAAGCGGTCGGTGGTGAAATTATAAGTGCAGATTCTATGCAGGTGTATAAAAAGATGGATATTGGTACTGCAAAAATCCGGCCGGAGGAAATGGAAGGAGTACCCCATTATCTGGTCGATGTATTGGATCCGTCAGATGGATTTGATGTAGTACGTTTTCAGGAGATGGCAAAAGATGCGATGGAACAAATCTATCAAAAGGGAAAGATTCCAATCATAGTAGGGGGAACGGGATTTTATATTCAGGCAGTGCTTTATGATATTGATTTTACAAATACCTGTGAGGATTTTGCATACAGGGATTCTCTTTCCCATTATGCAAAGGAAAAAGGGGAAGAAGCACTGCATGCTCTTTTGAAGGAAAAAGATCCGAAGGCTGCCATGGAGATTCATCCTCATAATGTAAAAAAAGTAATCCGGGCACTGGAGTTTTATAAAAGCAGTGGCCAGTGTATCTCGAAACATAATGAGGAGCGGCGAAAGAAAGAATCCCCCTATCTGTTTTGTTATCTTGTGTTGAATCAGGACAGGGATATTCTATATGAAAGAATTGAAAAACGAATTGATGAGATGCTTAAGGATGGTCTTGTAGAAGAAGTAAAAGAGCTGAAAGAGATGGGCTGTCATAAAGATATGGTTTCCATGAAGGGACTTGGATATAAAGAGATTTTAAGCTATTTAGACGGAGAAATGACATTTCCTGAAGCGGTAGCCCTATTAAAGAGAGATACCAGACATTTTGCAAAAAGACAGCTTACCTGGTTTCGCCGTGAAAAGGATGCGGTATGGATTGACAAAGGTTCTTTTTCAACGGAAGAAGAAATCCTCCTCTCGATTTTGAAGCTTTTAGAAGAAAAAGGGATTTATAATCCGGTCAGAGGGAAAAAGATAGAAAATGAAGAATAGAAGGGACAAAAGAAGATGACATTAAAAGATTACTATGAAACGATGGGGATTTCTCCAGAAGTTTATGAATATGCATCAAAAATTGAGGA
The DNA here is from genome assembly GCA_030526985.1 of Lachnospiraceae bacterium. Lineage (GTDB taxonomy): Bacteria > Bacillota > Clostridia > Lachnospirales > Lachnospiraceae > SIG292. The sequence goes on from JAUNBT010000035.1 coordinate 15,279, forward strand.
GAGTTTAAAAGAGCGATTTACTTCGTTAGATGTAACAACAGAATACAATCAGATGAAAGTCCTTTATGTCATGCAGAAAAATAAACTGGCAGAGGCTCATTTTTCTGCAACAACCGGATATGGATATAACGACATTGGAAGAGAAACATTAGAAAAGGTTTATGCTGATATTTTTAAAACAGAAGATGCTTTAGTCAGACCGCAGATTACCTGTGGAACCCATGCGTTAAATCTGGCACTTTTTTCAAATTTAAGACCGGGAGATGAACTGTTATCCCCAGTTGGGAAACCATATGATACCCTTGAGGAGGTCATCGGAATTCGTCCTTCGAAGGGTTCTTTGCGAGAATATGGAATTTCCTACCAACAGGCAGATCTTTTGCCGGATGGACAATTTGATTTTGATGGGATTAGAGCGGCAATCAATGAAAAAACAAAGCTGGTAATAATTCAGCGCTCGAAAGGCTACGATACAAGGCCGACGCTGTCCGTTGAACGAATCGGTGAATTAATTCGATTCGTAAAATCAATCAAACCGGATGTGATCTGTATGGTGGATAATTGCTATGGTGAATTTGTGGAAGAAAGAGAACCTTCCGAAGTCGGTGCAGATATGGTAGTCGGTTCTCTGATTAAAAATCCGGGAGGCGGTCTGGCACCTATCGGTGGATATATTTGCGGCACAAAGGAATGTATTGAAAACGCGGCCTACAGGCTGACTTCACCGGGACTGGGAAAAGAAGTGGGCGCTTCTTTAGGAATCAATGACCGGTTATTCCAGGGCCTTTTCTTAGCGCCCTGTGTGGTAAATAGTGCTTTAAAAGGGGCTATTTTTGCAGCAAATTTATATGAGAGTCTGGGATTTAAAGTTGTACCGAATGGTACAGAGAGCCGGCATGATATTATTCAGGCAGTAGAATTAAAGAGTCCGGAATTGTTAGTGGCATTTTGTGAGGGGATTCAGGCAGCAGCGCCGGTGGACAGCTATGTACGACCGGAACCCTGGGACATGCCAGGATATGACAGTAAAGTCATTATGGCAGCAGGAGCCTTTGTTTCCGGCTCTTCCATTGAGTTAAGCGCAGATGGACCTTTAAAAGATCCGTATGCTGTGTATTTTCAGGGAGGGCTTACCTATCCCCATGTGAAATTTGGCATTATGATGTCATTGCAAAAAATCGTGGAAAAAGGACTGATTTCCCTGCCGAAATAAGAAATATTTTAAGTTTTCACAAATTTTTAAGCTTTTTATCATATTTTATAAGCTATACAAAGCAGTTTTTCTATGGTAAGATGTAACAAACAGTCTTTTTATGTGGAATGTCTAAAAGCCCTGGAGAGGGGAAAGGACATGAATGAATCAGATAAAAACAGTAAAGGATTTGCCCAAATCAGAAAGACCTTATGAAAAGTGTATGGAGCACGGACCGGGAGTTTTGTCCGATGCGGAGCTTTTGGCAGTCATCTTAAAGACAGGTACAAAGGATTTATCGTCGGTGGAACTGGCAAGAGAGATACTTACGATTAACAAAGACTACGAGGGGTTAATTGGAATCTTTCATTTGTCTTATGAGGAGCTTTTGAAAATCCGGGGAATTGGTCCGGTAAAAGCAGTTCAGCTTTTGTGTCTGGGAGAACTAACCAAGAGAATGGCAAAATCTACTGCGAGAGAGAGGCTTTCCTTTTCCTCACCGGATACGATTGCGGATTATTTTATGGAACAGCTAAGACATTCAGACCGGGAGAAAGTGATGGTACTTTTCTTTGACGGAAAACATGGTTTGATTAAGGAGAGTATGATTTCCATGGGAACGGTGAATGCAGCACCATCTTCTCCAAGAGAAGTCTATTTAGAAGCACTCAGGGTCTGTGCGGTCTATTTAATTCTGATCCACAATCACCCGTCAGGGAATCCTACGCCGAGCAGGCAGGATATTATACTTACAAAGAGGATGAAAGAAGCAGGAGAGATGATAGGCATTGAATTGTCGGATCATATTATTATAGGGGATCAGTGCTATTACAGTTTTCGGGAGGAGCATCTGGTCTTTTCCTGAGTATATTGAGAAAACAGTTGGAGGAAGACATGCGAGGAAAGAATAAATTTGAATTGACACCAAAATATCTGTTGTTAATTTTTACAGTAATCTGCGCTGTTTTAATTGCATTAAGTGCGGCAGCAAAAGGAATGACTCCCCTTGCCAATATTACCTCTGCGGTAATTATGCCGATGCAGAAAGGAATCAATGGTGTGGGAAACTGGGTATCAGAAAAATTCAGTGCTTTTGACAGTATCCGGGATCTTCAGACTCAGAATGAAGAATTAAGCCAGAAAGTGGACGAACTTACCATGCAGAACAAAGCATTACAGCAGGACCGCTATGAACTAGATCGCCTTCGAAAACTCTATGACTTGTCGGAAAAATATTCCGATTATCCGACTGTGGGTGCCAGAGTGATTGGAAAGGGAGCAGGAAACTGGTTTCGAGTGTTTCTGATTGATAAAGGTTTAGAGGATGGAATTGCGGTAGATATGAATGTAATTGCAGATGGTGGATTAGTTGGTATAGTAACAGAGGTCGGGGATGACTGGGCGAAGGTAAAGTCTATTATCGATGATACCAGCAGTGTCAGTGCAATGTTTTTGGAAACACAGGATACCTGTATTGTAAAAGGGAATCAGGAAAGTATGGAAGACGATTATATTGATGTTACCTACATTGATAAAGACGCACAGATTACAGAGGGAGCGGAGCTTGTCACTTCGAATATCAGTTCCAAATATTTAGAGGGAATTACAATCGGTACCGTAAGTGATGTAGAATTAGATTCTACGAAACTCACCCAGTCGGCAAAACTGACACCGACGGTTGATTTTAAACATCTTCAGGAAGTGCTTGTAATCACCCAATTAAAATCTGCACCGGATATATCCAATGAATGATAAAGGAAGGAAGAATATAAGATGAAACAGATTTTTTTGAGAATTGCAGTATTTTTTCTCATTATAGTGGCGGCTTTTTCCATTCAGACGTCTGTTTTTTATTTCTTTCCGCTAGCAGATATTACACCGAATCTTTTACTTGTCATTGTGGTAGCTGCCGGGCTTATGAGAGGAAGGAAAGCTGGCATCTGTGTGGGCTTTTTTGCTGGACTCTTAATTGATATTTTCTTTGGAGAATATTTGGGTGCTTACGCTTTTATCTATATGTGTTTTGGGTTTGTCAATGGTTTTTTCAATCATTGGTTCTATGCCGAGGAGGTTGTTCTTCCGATTGTAATGATTGCCGTGAATGATTTGGTATATGGAACTTTTATTTATTTGATTTTTTATTTTATGAGAAACCGGTGGA
>JAUNBT010000322.1 GCA_030526985.1 Lachnospiraceae bacterium
ATTATTATACCTTATTCTTTATAAAAAGTACACAATATTTTTCAAGAAACAGAATAAAAATTATTGATAATGACGAGCGTAACTTCTTCCGTAATCTGCGTCCTTTTTCATTCTGGCGGCAAGCTCTTCAAAGGAAGCAAATTTCTGTTCCGGACGTTCATAATCGAGAAGCTGTACTTCTAAATTCACTCCATAGATGTCTTCATCAAAATCAAAGATAAAAGTCTCAATTCCTTTTGCATTGTTGTCATCAATCGTTGGTTTTACGCCAATATTACTGATTCCAAAGTACACTTCATCCTTATAAATTACTTTAGCGACATAGACGCCGTTAGGAGGAAGATATTTATTTGCTGCCGGGAGCTGATTGGCCGTAGGCATTCCTAAAATTTTTGCTCCCATATTTTTTCCATGAACGACCTCTCCAAATACAGTAAACGGTTCATCTAGAAGCTGATTGGCTTCTTCCATATGCCCATTCTCTAAACACTCCCGAATGCGGGAACTGCTCACATCCTCACCGTTGATCTGGAGTTTTGGAATTACCGTCACTTCATACCCGTATTTGGGTGCTAATTCTTTTAAAATATCCACATTTCCTGCCCGACGGTATCCAAAATGAAAATCCGCACCAACGACAATCTGCTTTACACCAACTTTATCTACGAGAACCTCTTTTACAAAATCCTCCGGACGAAGTCTGGAAAACTGTTCTGTAAATGGGTGTTCAATCAGACAATCTAGCGTTGTTTTTTCAAGTTTTAACCGCCGTTCTTCTTTGGTATAGATTACTTTTTGATAGTCATGGAGAATCACTGCTTTCGGGGGCAGATCAAAGGTAAACATTACACTTTTTAAGCCGTCTTTTTGAAATTCTTCTAATTGTTTTAAAAGCAGCTGATGCCCCTTATGAAGTCCTTCAAATTTACCTAAAGCAACTGCGGTATTATTTAATTTAAAATTCGTTGTATTTGCAATGTATTCCATTGTATTATGCCTCGTATTTTTCCCTGGTTGTTTCTTAATATCTAATCTTTTTTATAACAGATTGCATTTTCCTATGACAGGAACATTTTAACAGGCTTTATCCTTTTCTTTTCTGCATCATATTGGTATATCGCCACAAATTGTCCCTCACAATAAATTCGTATCCATTGTCCTGGAATTTTAATCTCATTGGCCAGATTCAACTGTGTTTCAGAAACCGGATTTCCGTTTTGTATTAATTTTATACAAGATTCCGGTATGGAAATCTCCGGATAAGAAATGAAAATTCGATCCACTGGTTCCACAGCCTCATCTATTCTGTCTAACTGGACAAGGGCTTCGATTTGACTTAAAGTAAGTGCATTTTCAATCAGAAAATGACCAACCCTTGTGCGAATCAACTCTTCCATACATCCACCACAGCCAAGATACTCTCCAATATCCCGGCAAAGACTCCTGATATAGGTGCCTTTGCTGCAGGTAACTCTCAATCGAACACGGGGAAGCTCCATAGATATTACAGTCAACTCATGAATCGTGACCGTCCTTGGTTTTCTCTCTATTGTTTTTCCCTCCCGCGCCAGCTCATATAGTTTTCTTCCATTCACTTTGATCGCGGAATACATAGGCGGAATCTGCTCATAGGTACCAGTAAAATGTTTCATTGCATCAAATATCTGTTCTTCCATCACTGTCACCGGCAGATTTTCTAATATGGTTCCTGTCATATCTTCTGTATCTGTTGTCGTGCCCAGCAGAAGAACTGCTTCATATACCTTGCTCTTCTCTGTCATCATGTCACAGGCTTTTGTAGCCCGACCTAAGCATACAGGTAGAACTCCGGTCGCCTGTGGGTCCAGAGTCCCTGTATGCCCTATTTTTTTCATTCTGAGAATGCCTCGAAGCTTCGCAACTACATCATGAGAAGTAAAATCTTTCTCTTTGTAAATATTTAATATTCCATCCATCAGATTTCTCCGTCTTCGATGATACCGGCTTCCCTCATCTGTTTTGCAATTGGAAGAGTCAGGTTATTGATCACATCTCTTGGAAGTCCCATCATGGTACAGCCAGAAGCTCTTACATGGCCACCTCCGCCAAAATTAGAGGCAACTGCGTTTACATCAACATAGTCATTAGAACGTAAACTGATTTTGTATTTGTGAAGACCAATCTCATAGATTAAAATGGCACATTCAACACCTTCTGTCATACGAAGCTGGTCAATAATTCCATCAAGATCAGCCCCTGTTACACCATAAAACTTAAGCATTGCTTTTGTGATAACTGAAAATAGTATTTTACCATCCATTAACTGAATGCTTTCTATTAATGCTCTTCCCAAAATCTGATTTTGAGCATATGATTTTCGATAAAAAGTATCATCAATAATATGAGAAGTATTCAGTCCTTTTGCAATCAAATCGCCGGCGGCATGCATCGTTTTTCTAGATGTATTCGTGTGCTTAAATACACCTGTATCATGGACAATACCCATGTAAAGTGCCTCCGCACAGGATTTGCTGATTTTATCATAATCTAGTTGATCAAATAAAATCTCACAGGTCGAACTTGCATCCGCAACAACAATACTTTTATCTCCAAATCCATCATTGCTGATGTGATGATCCACATTAAAAATAGTTTTTGCCTTCTTACTGTAAATCTTGTAGTCACCAAGACGATCCATATCCGCACAATCAAGTACAAGAAATAAATCCATCTCTTTTTTCTTTGTGAAGCTGTGACAGATTGTATCGGAATACCGCAAAAAGCGATATTCCTTTTTTATTGATTCTAAATAGATTGTTACTTCTTTTCCGGGATATACGTCACGGATATAATTATATATGCCGAGACATGCACCGACACAGTCGCCGTCCGGTCTTCTGTGTCCGGAAATACCGATTACCTGAGCAGCTTCAATTGCTTTTATTAATTCACTCATGTTATCATTCCTTTTCTTATTCCCGATTTTGAATATCATTCGCTTTCTTTTGTCTTTGAACTGTCTGTTTTTACAATACTGTCTATTTTTTTTGACATATTTACACCGTATTCAATGGATTGATCCATAATAAATGTAATTTCCGGTGTGTTTCTTAAGTTTATAGAACGAGCCAGTTCCTTGCGGATATATCCG
>JAUNBT010000323.1 GCA_030526985.1 Lachnospiraceae bacterium
ACTTTCTCGGAACCATGACCTGCCTGCCGCAACCCTCACATTTCAAGCGAAAATCCATACCAACCCGCAGAATTTCCCACTCATTAGTCCCACAGGGATGCTGCTTCTTCATCTTAATTACATCACCAACCTGAAGTTTCTCTTCCATAACCGCCTCCTGCTTCATAAGCAAATACAACAAAAGGCTAATGTAAAAAGTATTTACATTAGCCTCCATCAACAAGTGCGGATAACAAGACTTGAACTTGCATGAGCGTAGTGCTCACATGAACCTGAATCATGCGCGTCTGCCAATTCCGCCATATCCGCATGCGACTTTAGTATAATATCATGCAGTATTTTTTTTGTCAAGTTGTTTACAGAAAGTTTTTTTGATTTTTTTGCTCACTTTTTCTCGTCAAAAAGAGAAAAGTTCTGTTTAAAATCCTGCCTTCTTATACTATAATAATAGAAGAAAAATATTCAGGCCATTTTAAATGGCAGAAAGGAGTTCCATGAACCAGACACTTCCAAAGCGAAACGAAATCAGCCCGGAATATAAATGGGCGATTGAAGATTTATATGAAAATGATGATGATTGCAAAAAAGAAATGAAAGAGGTCCTTGATGCCTTAGAATCATTAAGTACCTATGAAGGTCATCTGCTCTCCTCCCCAGATACCCTTCTTTCCTTTTTAAAGGAAAAAGACCAGATATCCATTCAATTCGAAAGGGTTTATGTTTACGCAAATCAGCGCTATCACGAAGATACCTCCAACAGCATTTATCAGGCATTATGCAGCGAAGCATCCAGCATGCAGGCAGTTTTTTGCTCAAAACTTGCCTTTGAGGAGCCAGAACTTTTAGCACTTACCCCAAAACTTTTAGAAGATTTTTGTAAGGCTGTTCCGGAACTATCTGTTTACCGGATTTATCTTAATAATATCATACGACAAAAATCTCATATCCGTTCTCAGGAAATTGAGGCACTTCTTGCAGACGCACAGGATATGGCAGAAGGTGCCTCTAATATCTTTTCCATGTTCAACAATGCAGATTTAAAATTTCCTTCTATTAAAGATGACGATGGAAACGAAATTCCGGTCACTCACGGACGATATACCAGTCTTTTAGAAAGTGCCAATCGAAATATCCGCCGCCAGGCTTTTACTTCCCTTTATTCTATGTATAAGACCTACGAGAACACATTGGCGGCTGCCTACAGTACAAATTTAAAACAGGAGTATTTCTTTGCCTCTGCACGAAACTATTCCTCTTCTTTAGAGATGGCATTGGACGGCGGTGAGATTCCAATTCGTGTTTATCACAACTTAATTGATACGGTGCATAAATATCTTCCACTTCTTCACCGCTATGTACGCCTCCGAAAAGAAATGCTTGGTTTAGATGAGCTTCATATGTATGACCTTTATACTCCGATGCTCCCCCGGGACGACAAAAAGATTCCCTTTGAGGAAGCGAAGAAAATTGTTTTAAAAGGCCTTGCACCTCTAGGAGAAGAATATCTTTCCCGGATTCAGGAAGGCTTTGACAACCGTTGGATTGATGTGTATGAATCTGACGGAAAACGGAGTGGCGCCTATTCCTGGGGTGCTTATGGCACACATCCCTACGTCCTGCTCAATTATCAAGAGAACTTAAATAATGTATTTACCTTAGCCCACGAGATGGGACATTCCCTCCATTCCTACTATTCCGATGCAACCCAGCCATATGTTTATGCCGGATATCGGATTTTTGTAGCAGAAGTGGCCTCTACCTGTAACGAATCCCTGCTGATGGATTTTCTCTTAAATAAAGAAGACAACACCCGGGAAGAAAAACTTTTTCTATTAAACTATTTTATGGAACAATTCCGGGGAACCCTTTACCGGCAGACGATGTTTGCTGAATTTGAACTGATTACCCATGAGATGATACAAAGAAAAGAACCCCTCACCGCTCAGAAACTAAATGAAATATATTATGGGCTAAACCAGACCTATTTTGGCAAAGATATTATCATTGATGAGGAAATTGGCTTAGAATGGGCAAGAATCCCTCATTTTTACACTCCATTTTATGTGTACCAGTATGCCACAGGCTACTCAGCTGCCATTGCAATCAGCCAAAAGATTTTAAAAAAGGAGCCGAATGCCGTGAACAATTACCTTAAATTTTTAAGCAGTGGAAGTTCCAAAAACTGTATCGATCTTCTAAAAATCTGTGGCGTAGACATGACACAGACAAAACCGGTGGAATCGGCTTTAGACCTGTTCGCATCGCTTCTTGACAGGTTCGAGGAGATTGCCACAAAAAAAATATAATTTTCCAGTAAGTAAATATCCTGAATTATTCATGATAATTCAGGTTTTTAGTTTCTAACTTTTTATGCAGTCCATTTATTACACTCACAACGTAAAATGGACTGCATAATTTTTTTCATTCTAATTTTAATAAACCCAATTTCTATAAAGAAATTTAATGATGCAAGGGTCATAAGGTCATGCGTTTCATGCTTGCATGAAAAAGTATGACTTTGGGACCCGCAAAACATGAGAAAGGAGCCATTTTTCGAAGAAAAATGAGCGGATTTCGAATGTTTTCAGGATTTCGAGAGCGTGAAACGCGGAGAAATCCTGATGCATCAAGGGGTCAAATACTTTTGACCCCAACCTCATTTAATCAAAATCTACTTCCAATATTTTTTGATGTTCAGTTAATGTGTCTGTCAAATAGCTAACCACAACTAAATCACTTCCTCTTTTCAGTAATTCAAATTGCTCAGGTGTACAATCAGCTACTACATCATGAAAGGAAACCTGACCTTTACTTTCTTCTATGTGTAAATCTGACCGTTCCACCACTTCTGTTGTTTCCATAATTGCCGCTGACCACAACATACTTCCAAATACAATTATAATCATGTACACACATTGTAGAAAGATAATTATACTTTTCTTCATATCCTTTTTTTTCAAACAATGAAATACAAAAAAACATATTTCAATCAAAATACATATTCGCACAAATTTTAATACTTGTTGTATTGCGCCATGTGAACCAGTAAATAAATTATGGTATACGCAATACATATAAAAGGTAAATATTGCT
>JAUNBT010000324.1 GCA_030526985.1 Lachnospiraceae bacterium
CGACTGTGGTCTTTGAGAAGGAATTCCAGAAGCATCGATTGTCATTTTCAAGGAAAAACTGTTTGGCTCATAAATCATAACAAAATTATAATCACTTTCATAATTATCAATTACCGCTTTATAATCCGTTACTATATAATTTGTTGTTACCGAAGTTGCCCGGTATTCGTACGAATTACCATTTTCATCCTCTAATGGCATATCTGTAAAGGAGAAATCTCCCACTGCATCTTTGACACCTTCTCCCTGGAAATTACTGAAAGTCACAGTTTGTACAGTTGAGTCGCTGACCTGTGTAAATTCTTCCCCGCCAATTCTGCGCTCTAGCACAACGTTAATTGAGCCACGACGCTGGTTATTCTCCATGGTAATCGTTTGGCCTTCCACTACATAGGTATAGTTTATCTTTACCTTTCCCTCAATCGTTTTCGTCTGAATCCATTTTGCATATAAATGAATATCCCGTGTTTCTTCGTAGGTTTCTACCTTTGCATTTCCTGCTGCATCATAGTAACAGGTATCCTCTATTCCTTCTTCTGTTCTTGTATAATATCCACCAAACACATAGCCTTCTCTGTTTGGCATTCTACTTTCCGGAAGCTGTCCAAGATAAGTAACAGACTCTGTCTTAGAAGGAACATCCTTTTCATCATCGTGATAGAAAATAGAATAAGTATCTGCCTCCCATTTTGCATATAATGTGATATTTTTTGTTACCTCACTGGCAGAAGATTCATTTTTTCCTTCAAAAACCCACTGATTCTCTTCTTTGCAGTCTGCAGTTGTATACCAGCCACTGATATGATACCCTTCTGCTGTAATTTCACTGCTTCCAGGATCTGTGAGCGTTCCATTTCTCTTAATATTCTGTGTTACAGGCTTGGAATCTCCTTTTCCCTGCGTATCAAATGCAACTGTATAAGTGCGATCCAATACGGCAGACACACCGGTAATATCCGTATCATCTGTATAATTTCCATAGCTTCCATAGGTATCTACAAAGAATGGATTGCTTTCTGCCTCTTGAGTAATTTCTTTCCCATCTACTTTGTATACATAAGAGACTACGTGAATCTGATACCATGATTTATAGGTAACACCGTCATTATCCTGTGTCGTTTTCCAAACAGAATATTTCTCAGAAGCTTTTCCATCTTCTCCTAATTCAAGTTCTATATTTCCTCCTTTTAACTGACCTATAACCGGCCAATTTTCGTTTTTCCCAGTATATTCCTCTTCCGGTTCTTCATTTCCCGGAATGCCTCTGTAAGTCACCTGCACATTTACTTTGACAGGACGATCCGCCGCAGGAATTCGACTGGCATCTACCGTTATGGGCAAATCAAAATTATTTGGATGATAGGTAAGTTCCAAATTACTGATATATTCATTATCCTTATCCTCCTGGATTTCCACGTCATATTTTGTCACAGAAGTTGTTACCCGGTATTTATAGGTTTCTCCGCTGCTGGTGATTGCCGACAGACCAGTAAAGGAATAAGTTCCACTGGCAGTATTCTTTTTGCCTTCTACCAGCTTAAATGTAATCTCTCTTGTTTCTCCCTTAACATCTTCAAAGTTCTCTCCATCCGTGCTTCTTTGAAGTTGAATTTCCGCCTTTTCTATCCGCTCAGTTGATGGGATTTCCGACCCAACTGTATCATTTTCCGGTGTTGTTCCATTCTCTAAATAATTATAATGGATTGTAGCTGTTCCAGTTACTGTCACATCATTTTTCCAGAAAGCATAAAGCGTAAGATTTCCCAAATTTGTATAGGAAGTGATCTCTTTTGCCGGATCTCCGGAAGCGGTATAATAACACTCCCCTAAACCATTCGTACGGGTATAATATCCAGCAAAGGTCATACCGCTCTTTTCAGGCAAAATTCTTTTGATGTCTGGAAGTGATTTGTCATAAACAGCTTTCACCATCTGATTTTCTATACCACTTCCATTATCCAGCACAATGTCATACTCATTTGCCGTCCAATTGGCATAGAGTGTCATATTGTCTCTTACCTGATTTGTATCAAATTCCCATTTTGTTCCCGTACAATCCTTGTTTGCATACCAACCTTCCAACTGATATCCCTTTTCTGTAATGGTCTGGGTTGGCTCTGCTACAGGAGAACCATTTTTCACTTTACTGGATTTTAATACTTCCTCTAAAGTCCCTCTGCCCTTAAGATCAAAAGACACCTCATAATAACGGTCAATATTCAAATTAAGTTCACAGACATAAGAATCTGTACCTGTATACGATTCGTCATAAACAGCACATGGTTCCGTGTAGGTTAAAATAAACGGATCTTTTGAAGAACCTTTTTCAATAATTGTACCATCCGGCATTTTATATTCTGTAACCACAAACTGATAATGACCAAGTTTATTGGTTATATCTGTATTCCAGTATTTATTTACATAATATTTTACCTCTCCATCTCCGCCTGTTAATGCGGCTGATATGGTTGCATCCTTATGTTCTGTAATATAAATCCAGTCATCTTTTTGTTCAGATGGATTTCCCTCTGGCAAAGGAACCGTATATGCACTAAAATTTTCTGTGGGTTCTGTATTCCTAAACACTATTTTCCCGATTACTTCTGTTGGCAAATTACCATCCTCGATATTACTCTCACTCGTAATATTCGTTTTTATCACGAAAGTATCCGGACTATAGGTCAATTCCAGATTATACTGATACTTTTCCTCATCTTCAAACCGGATTCCCCTTTGAGTAACCGAGTAGTTTGCAGTTATAGATGTAACCTGGTATTCATACTCATTTCCATCCATATCTGTGGCAGGCATATCTTTAAACTCAAAACTTTCAATTGCAAAATCTCCTGTTGTATCTGTAAATTGGATAGGCAGAGTCTTGTCAATATCTACAAAGTTATCCTCTATGTTCTTCAATCTTCGTTGAAGTACCAATGAAATATCTTTTGTCTTCTGATTTTGCTGCTGGGTTACACCGGATGGATTATAAATCATTTTTACTTTACCGGTAATATCTATCTTCTGCGTCCATTTTGCATAGAGTACAATATCATTTGTATATCTTTCTGCAGACAACTGTGTCAGTGCTTC
>JAUNBT010000036.1:0-3977 GCA_030526985.1 Lachnospiraceae bacterium
CAGTATGTTCAATTACCTCTAAAGATTTGTAGTGCTAAATCCTAAAGACGGGGATTGTAATTCGGATTCTAAAGTTTCTATGCTTACATCAACCGGGTACGCAAAAGATATTACACTTTTTGCAAAATGGACAGCACAGGAATATGATATTATTTATAAGGATGCGGATGGCACAGAGTTTAGTGGAACAGGCGGAGAAACGAGACCGTTCGTTCATACGTATGGACAGACAACTAAACTTCCAGATCAAACAAAGACCAATGCCACTTTCTTAGGATGGTATTCCGATGCATCATGCACAACAAAGATAACGGAACTGGGGGCTTTCGATTATACAGCTTCTATTACTGTGTATGCAAAATGGGCGAACTATGTAGAGGTGAAAGGTTCGGTTATCATTCACTATGAATATACGCAAAATAACAAGGTTTGCATAGTGGAGTCGAAAGAACGGGCAAAGAGTGCTGATATTTATCTGGAGCGGAGACTGGAAAATAGCAATGGTGATTATGAGAGAGTCGGTGTTGATGCCCAAACGGTTAATTTTGATACTAATGTTGAGTTGCAGAATAATATATGTGTTGATACAAGGACATATACTTTTGGTCTGTTGGAATCTGTAGATGAAAACGGTCAAAAGTATGAATATCGGGTAAATACTCTTGTTTCCAATTATAAAGTGGAGCATACAGAAGAGTATAATTTGGAACTGAAATTTGAACCAAATAATTTCGATGTGAAGTTTCAGGTTGACACCAGTGCGATTGAAGAAGCGGGAAGACCGGATGTGGTCAATGTAAAAGTACTTTACTGGAATCCGGATGACCGTACTGTTTCTGGATATGATCCGGCAAACACTGTAGATGCTTATTCCTACAAAGGGAAGATTACCTCGATATGGCCGGTAATTTCACAACTTGGAGGAGGTTATATCCCGATAGAAATAAATGGAGATACAGGAATAGGAGAAGGAAGTGTTTCTGTATGGAAGCATACGAATGATCAGACTCCGTATCCGTCCTATTATCAGATTAATGTGGTGTCCTATGAAGCAGATGGGAAAACTTATGTTGCTGGAGAAGATGGAACGCCATTTAAAGTAAGCTATGGAACATATGGAACCTACAATAATGGATCTCCAGTCGCTATGTCAGCGGAGATTGACCGTACATATCAGGTAAATTTTGATTTTCAGGGTAAAGGCGTAGATGCTGATGGGCAGGCAGCTTTTATAAAACCAGAAACAGTAGATAATGGAGCCGGATTTGCAAAACCGGATGTTACCGGTATGAAAGAAGAAGGTTATACGTTTACAGGTTGGTATGAAGATCAAGCCTGCACAAAGGAATGGATTTTTGATGCAGAAGGAATTATAAATGTCAGTGTGGTAACGAAAGATATCACGCTGTATGCAGGTTGGAAATTAGACAAATACCCTATTATAAAGAAACTTTCCAATCTGACTACAGAAGATGTCAGAACGGAGATTGCTCATGGAACAGAGTATAAAATTACATTAAAGGCGGATGAGAAATATATTCTTCCGGAAAATGTAACAGTTTTAATTGATAAGGAAGAGACATCTAGCGGATACAGCTATGATTCCGAAACCGGAGTATTGGATATTTATGATACCTCCGTGATAGGAGAAATTGAAATCAGAGCGGATGGAGTTCTTTATGCACAGGAACCAGTGATTATTACAAATCCGGATGGAAAAGAGTACTATGTGGATGAAGAGACAGAACCTTTAACGGTAGAGGCGGTAGGACAAAAGGGAGGAAAGTTGACCTGGCAATGGTATTGCAGTCTGGATGGCAGTACAGAAAAGGGTATCCTGATTGAGGATGCAGTAGAAGATTCCTATACACCGTCTTCTGCTGAGGCAGGAACCAGCTATTATTATTGTGTAGTAACGAATACCGTAACGGATACAAAAGATGAGACTAAGAAAGAAGAAGCCATTGAAATCAGTAAGGCAGCAAAAATAAGAGTACACAAATGGATTCAGGTAACTTTTGATTTAAATGGTATGGAGAATGTGGTTTCTGCCCCACAGGTTCAGAAACTAAAGAATGATGCGGCGGTAAAACAACCGGAAGCACCATACACGGAAGGATATATTTTCAGTGGATGGTATAAGGACAAAGAATGTTCGGATGCAAAGGTATGGATTTTCGACGGAGAAAATGTGGATATAGTAAAACAGGATACCGTTCTGTATGCAAAGTGGACTGCCCAAAGTTATCCTATATCTTACAAAGACCAGGGAAATAAAGATTTTACTGGAACGTTTGAAACGGAAGAACCTGTGATTCATACATATGGAAAAACTACCATATTGCAGAATCCGGTGAAAGACGGATATACCTTTGCCGGCTGGTATAAAGATGCAGACTGCACAGCGGAAAATAGAGTAACTGACCTTGGAGCAACGCAATATACTAAAGATATTATACTCTACGCAAAATGGCTTAAAAATCTGACGATAAATGGAACAGTTACTATCCATTATGATTATCAGAATGAACTGGGAGAAACATATTTGATAGATGAGGGTGAACGTATTTTGAAGACCTCTGTTGTTCTGGAAAGAAGGATAAAGGGAAATGAAAGTGACTATATACCAGTGACGGAACAGACAAAAGAAGTTGTATTTGATACTACAGTTGAACAGGACGAGGAAACGAAACACTGTGATTCTTCAAATACTTATGTGTTTACGAATATAGAGCCAGTGGATGAAAATGGAACAGAGTATGAGTACCGGGTGAATACATTGGCAACTAATTATGCTGTAAACCGTAAGAATACCTGGGATTTGGAATTGATGTTTGATGTAAAAAGTTTCTCTGTACCATTTACAGTAGATGCTGGTGACATAACAAATCAGGAAAATCGACCAGAGGCAGTTAATGTCAAGGTGACTTACTGGAATGGCGATAGGAGTCAGGTAGGAGATGAACCGACAGGAAAATATAATGGAATATCTGAAGAATGGCCGATAATATCTCAGTTAGAAGATCGGTATATCCAGGTTAAACTGAATGAAGCGGGAAAAGGAACAGGAGCGTGCTCAGTCTGGAAAAATAATAATGAGGGCTATACTTCCTATTACCAGATTGCCATCGTTTCTTACGTAAAGGATGGAGAGACAATTGCTGCAGACCAAGCAGGAAATGGCACCCCATTTTATGTAAAAGGTTATGGAGCATATGGAACCTATCATAATGGAAATCCGATAAGTATGTCAGTTTCCCTTGACCGAAGCTTTCAGCTAACCTATGATCTTCAGAACCACGGCTTAGCCCCAATAGCAGCAGATACTGTCAACAATGGAGATAAAGTGGCTGCACCTGACGCACCGGAAGACAAAGCGTATGAGTTCGGCGGATGGTATCAAGATGCATCCTGTGAAAATGCGTGGGATTTTGAAAATAACAGAATAACCAAAGACATAACACTATATGCAAAATGGACTCTAAAAGAGTATAATATAACCAATACGTTAGAACATGTGAAGGCAGCTGCAACACAGGAAAAGATTAAACATGGAACTCCATATGAGCTTAAACTGGAGGCAGAGACGAACTATATACTACCAGCCAATGTAACAGTAACGGTTGATGGCATAACTCTTTCAGATGGAGATGGTTATAACTATAATCAGCAGACCGGAGAACTGAAGATAGATGGAAATAAGGTGACTGGAGACATTGTAATTAACGTGAAAGGTATCCTTTATAGCGGAAAACCGGTTATAACAACAGAACCGGAAAGTCAACAATACTATGTGGGGGAAGAAGCAAAAGAACTGGTAGTAGAAGCAGTTGGTCCGGTCGAAGCTGAATTAACTTATCAGTGGTACATCAGCACGGATGGTAATACATCAGATGGAAAAGCTATTTTGGATGCTACAAAAACAACATATACACCGGATACTGACACAGCAGGAATATTTTATTATTACTGTGTTG
>JAUNBT010000036.1:3987-18311 GCA_030526985.1 Lachnospiraceae bacterium
AAAAGGTGGAAACAAGGAAGACCAGTCAAGTTGCCACGATTCAGGTACATAAATGGATTCAGGTAACCTTTGATTTGAACGGGCAGGAGACAGCAACATCTGTTTTGCAGATCCAGAAGAGGAAGGCAGATGAGACCGTAGAGGAGCCAGTTGCACCGATTGTTGAGAAGTATGTATTTGGTGGATGGTACACAGATAAAGAGTGTACAGATGCAAATGTATGGGTTTTTGATGGCGAAAATGCAGATAAGGTAACAGAAGATATCACTCTGTATGCAAAATGGACTCTAAAAGAGTACAGTATAACGCATAAGTTGAAAAATGTAACAGTTTCTGAAACCCTAGAAAAGATTCCATATGGAACTTCATATGAAATTAAATTGAAAGCAAAGGAGAACTATGAACTTCCGATTAACGTAACAGTATCTGTTGGTGGAAAGAATCTGTTAGAAGGGGAAGGCTACATTTATAATTCAAGGACTGGAGAACTGAAGCTGGAAGGCTATCAGGTGACAGGAGATATTGTGATCAAAGCGGAAGGTATTTTCTGTATGACTCCAATTGTAATTACGGATCCACAGGATAAAGAGTATTTTGTGGGTGATAGGTCAGATGTTTTGACAATAGCTGTTCCTGATTCAAACGGAGAAAATTTATCTTATCAGTGGTATATCAGCACAGATGGCAGCATAGAAAATGGCAAGGCGATTGTAGATGCAACAAAAGAAACCTATACGCCGGATACCAGTAAAGTTGGAACCTTTTATTACTACTGTATAGTAACCAATACAATAAAAGATGCAGAAGATGCGACAAAAGAAGAAAAGGTATCTGTTACGACTGATGTTGCCAAGATTGTGGTTCATGAACGAACCACGGAAACAGCAGGTACTACAGAAACAACGGCTGCCACCACTACCGCTACAACGGGAACTGCAAATACAACAGAAACAACAGCGACAGCAGATACCACAGGAACGACAGTTACGAAGAGTAAGGCGGAGAAAAATGCAATTGCTATGAATGCCGGATTGAAGGTTGACCAAAAAGGCAAATGGATTAATATTAAATGGGGACGTGTGAAAGAAGCAGACGGATATCTTTTGTATGCCCAGTATTGTGGAAAGAATTTTTCCAGTAAGAAACCAGCAAAAATAATAAAAGGTTCAAGCGTGACATCTGTAAAAATTACAAAGATCAATGGCAAAAAGCTGAATCTCAAGAAAAATTATAAACTGTATGTAGCTTCCTATAAGCTGGTAGGGAATAAAAAGGTGATTCTTGGTAAGACAATCGTAGCTCATATTGTAGGATATAAGAATACAAAACAGACGAATGTGAAAGGAATCCGGTTGACACGGTCAAACTTTACTCTGAAAAAGGGAAGAAGTGCTGTTATTAAAGCTAAAACAGTGTTGGTTGATAAAACGAAAAAGCAACTTTCAGACAAACATGCGGCAGAGTTCAGGTATGCATCTAATAACAAGAAGGTAGCAGTTGCCTCAAAGAATGGAAGGATAACTGCAAAGAGAAAAGGAAGCTGTATCATATATGTATATGCACGAAACGGGTACGCAAAAAAAGTGAAAGTCACAGTAAAATAGTAGTTTACTTTAAAAGTCCTATCTGATATAGTAGGCATGGATGGTATTTTAAGGATGAAAACCATACCGTATTTTGTACAGATTGGCTGTACATTCCCATAACAGGGACTTTTGACATAGGTACAGGCTTATATCCTGCCAGAGGATTTTGATCCGATGGGGAATAAGACTTGGGGCATCACCTTTTAAGTGAGGTGATGAGATGAAGATTGGATTTATTGGCGCGGGGAAAGTAGGCTTTTCCCT
The DNA here is from genome assembly GCA_030526985.1 of Lachnospiraceae bacterium. Lineage (GTDB taxonomy): Bacteria > Bacillota > Clostridia > Lachnospirales > Lachnospiraceae > SIG292. The sequence goes on from JAUNBT010000036.1 coordinate 5,838, forward strand.
GGGCAGATATTTTGCAGAGCATGGACTTGAGGTAACCGGGTACTATGACAGCGAAATGGAGGCTGCGAAAGAGGCAGCAGAATTTACAAAGACAAAGCATTACAGGAAATTGGAACAGATTGTTTGCGATAGTGATGCTCTATTTCTTACAGTTCCAGACGGTAGAATCAGTACCGTCTGGAACAATATTAAGCCTATGCCCTTAGAAGGGCGTATCATATGTCATTGCAGCGGGGCTCTTACGGCCCGGGATGCATTTTCCGGTATTTCAAAGACGGGCGTTTTATGCGCATCCGTTCATCCTTTGTTCGCAGTCAGCGACAAATATCATTCCTACAAAGAACTAGATCATTCCTATTTTACCTTAGAGGGGGACAAAGACTGTGTGGAACAGTTGAAGCTTATGTTCACTGGTTTTGGAAATGGAGTCAAGATTTTAGAAAGCTCCAAAAAGACCCTCTATCACGCAGCTGCGGCTATTTGCAGTAATTTAGTTACTGCGTTGGCAGATGAAAGTATCCATATGATGGAAAACTGCGGATTTCAGGAAGAGATGGCAAGAGACGTGTTAAAACCAATTATGTGCGGTAACTTAGAACATGTGGCGCAAAATGGGACAAAAAACAGTCTGACCGGCCCGGTAGAACGGGGAGACTTAGAGACAATACAGAAACATTTAGAGTGTATGGAAGGACAGGAGGATAAGATTTTATATTCCCTTTTATCCAAACGTCTGACCGCAATTGCAGAAAAGAAAAATCCAGATAGAGATTACACTTCACTGAAATGTTTTCTGGAGGAAGTATTGCAAGATGGATACCGTATCATGAGCACAGGAGGCAATGAATAAAATGACAAACACAGTGACAACATTTCAGAAAATGAAGAATCAGGGAGAAAGAATTTCCATGCTGACAGCCTATGATTATTCCATGGCGAAATTAATCGATGAGGCAGGAATCAATGGTATTTTAGTCGGCGATTCTGTGGGAAACGTAGTCTTAGGATATGACGATACCATTCCGGTCACAATGGAAGATATGATTCATCATGGAGCTGCAGTGGCAAGAGGCGCTAAAAATGCCTTAGTTGTAATCGATATGCCGTTTATGTCTTACCAGACCTCTATCTATGATGCGGTGGTAAATGCAGGAAGACTGATGAAAGAAGGCGGTGCCAAAGCGGTAAAGTTAGAAGGCGGTGAGAAAGTAAAGGATCAGATTCGGGCGATTGTAGATGCGTCTATTCCGGTAATGGGACATATTGGACTCACACCGCAGTCAATCAATGCCTTTGGCGGGTTCAAAGTACAGGGAAAGACGGAGGACACAGCAAAACAACTGTTAAGGGATGCCAAGGCAGTCGAGGAAGCGGGAGCATTTGCTGTTGTTTTAGAGTGCGTACCGGAACAATTGGCGGCAAAAGTGACGGAGGAACTTTCCATCCCGACGATTGGAATTGGAGCGGGAGCAGGCTGTGACGGACAGATTCTTGTTTATCAGGATATGCTTGGCATGTATTCTGATTTTTCACCTAAATTTGTGAAACGGTTTGCAGAGGCAGGTCTCATTATGAATCAGGCATTTAAAGAATACGATAAAGAAGTAAAAGAAGGAACATTTCCGGCAAAAGAGCATTGTTTTACTATGAAAGAAGAAGTACTTGACAGAATATATTAAGATGGAGGATAAGAAAATGAAAGTTGTAACAACAGTAAAAGAAGTAAAAGAACAGGTGAAGCTTTGGAGAGAGCAGGGATTTTCAGTAGGTCTTGTCCCTTCCATGGGATATCTTCATGAAGGCCATGCAAGTCTTATGAAAACAGCAAAGAGCCAGATGGATAAAGTTGTAGTCAGTGTTTTTGTAAATCCTCTTCAATTTGGACCGAATGAAGACTATGACTCTTATCCGAGAGATTTAGATCATGATATCGCTCTTTGTGAGGAACAGGGCGTGGATTTAATTTTCCATCCGGCAGTTGAAGAAATGTATGGAAAGAATTATAATACATATGTAGTGATGGAAACCCTTGGCGAAGAACTCTGCGGAAAGAGCCGTCCGATTCATTTTCGGGGAGTGTGTACGGTGGTAAATAAATTATTTAACATTGTTACTCCGGATAAAGCATTTTTTGGACAAAAAGATGCACAGCAGTTGGCAATCATTAAGAGAATGGTAAAAGACCTGAATATGAATTTAGAGATTGTTGGATGCCCGATTATCAGAGAGGAAGACGGACTGGCAAAGAGCTCTCGAAATACTTACCTTAGTGCCGAAGAAAGAAAAGCGGCATTGATTTTGAGTAAAACAATTTTCCTCGGACAGGATATGGTAAAGAACGGGGAGAGGGATGTAAAAACTTTACTTGATGCAATGAAGAAAAATATAGAGTCAGAGCCACTGGCAAAAATTGATTATGTGGAAGTTGTTGACGGTGAAACCATGCAGAAAGTGGAAAAAATCGAAAACAGCGTGCTGACAGCAATGGCAGTCTATATTGGCAATACCCGGCTGATTGACAATTTTATCTATGAGTGTGAGTAAAACCAGTAAAGGAGTTTGTTATGTTAATTGAAGCATTGAAAGGGAAGATTCATCGCGCAACAGTAGTACAGGCAGAGTTGGATTATGTAGGGAGCATTACCGTTGACCCTGTTTTAATGAAGGCTGCCGGAATTTTAGAATATGAAAAGGTTCAGATTGTGGACATTAATAATGGACAGAGATTTGAGACCTACACAATTGCCGGAGAGCCGGAAAGCGGCATGATCTGCTTAAACGGAGCAGCTGCAAGATGTGTACAAAAAGGTGACAAAATCATTATAATGTGTTATGCTCAAATGGAGCCGGAGGAGTTGAATGAAAACCCTCCGAGAGTAGTATTTGTAGATGATGACAACCATATCGAGAGAGTGACCAGATACGAGAAACATGGCCTTTTAAAGGATATGGAGTAGGAGGCTGATATGCTTAAGAATAAGACAGTTGTACTGGGAGTGACCGGAAGCATTGCCGCTTATAAGATGGCGAATGTGGCGAGTATGCTGGTCAAGTTAAATTGTGACGTTCATGTTATTATGACAGAGAATGCCACAAAGTTTATCAATCCCATTACTTTTGAGACTTTGACAAACCACAAGTGTCTGATTGAAACCTTTGACCGGAATTTTCAGTTTCATGTGGCCCATGTATCTTTAGGGCAGAAAGCAGACTGTATGCTGGTTGCCCCGGCATCCGCTAATGTGATTGGAAAACTGGCAAACGGCATTGCCGACGATATGCTCACAACGACAGCTATGGCGGCTACCTGCCCGAAACTGATTGCTCCGGCGATGAATACGCAGATGTTTAGAAATCCGGTGGTGCAGGATAATCTAAAAAAACTTACCGGTTATGGCTACGAGGTGATTGCCCCGGCTTCCGGACGGTTAGCCTGTGGAGATACTGGCGCCGGAAAACTTCCGGATGAGGAGACTCTTGTAAATTATATTCTTAAGACAATTGCCAAAAAGAAAGATCTTTTGGGAAAGAAGATTTTAGTGACTGCCGGACCAACCAGAGAATCCTTAGACCCGGTTCGTTTCTTAAGTAATCGTTCCTCTGGAAAGATGGGATATGCGGTTGCAAAGATGGCGATGCTTCGAGGTGCAGATGTGACACTGGTATCCGGTCCGGTCAGTATTTCGGCTCCTCCGTTTGTACATCTGATTCCGGTAGAGAGTGCCGGGGAGATGTTTGAAGCTGTGACAAACGTATCTGATTTACAGGATATTGTAATTAAGGCGGCGGCAGTGGCCGATTATCAGCCTGCCGAAGTGGCCAGAGATAAGATGAAAAAGAGCGACAGCGATATGTCGATTCCGTTAGAACGGACAAAGGATATTTTAGGTTATTTAGGAGAGCATAAGAAGAAAGGACAGTTCCTTTGCGGCTTTTCCATGGAGACAAAAGATATGATTGAAAACTCCAGGAAGAAGCTGGTGAAAAAGAACTTAGATCTTATTATAGCCAACAATGTGAAGGAACAGGGAGCCGGATTTGCAACGGATACGAATATTGTAACATTAATTGCAGAAAATGAGTTAAAGGAGCTTCCGATTATGACGAAAGAGGAAGTGGCAGACCAGATTCTCACAGAGATTCTAAAACGGATGGAAGAAAATAAAAAGTAAAAGAATGAAATGAATACAGGGTTTTTATAAACCCTTTGGAAGGAACGGTGATAATATGAAATTGGCGCAGAAGATAAGACTATTTTTCTTTCCCGCTGTTATTGTGCCGTTTCTTCTTATTGTTTTTTTGAGTATTTTAATCTTTCACGGATACCTCAGTATGGTGTATAATTTAGATGGGAGAAAAACGGGGATTCTAGAATCGCTGAATCCCCTTTCTCTTCAAAATGAGCTGGTGCAGGAAACCTATGATGAACTTCTTTTCACAGCCAGAGAAAATCCGGACAGATTTATATCGGTGAAGTATTTAAAGCAGATAGAGGAAAAATTAAACACGACCAATTCTTATTTGATTTTAAAAATTCGTGATACGATTGCATACCGGACGAACGATGAAAATCATGAGGCGATTGAAGATAATTTACCGGAATATCAGCCGCGAAATACAGATATTCATACTGGGTTATATGTCAGTGAGCCGGAAGATTTTCTGATTCGGCAGGTGAATTTTCGGATGAGCCGGGGGCAGCAGGGAAGTGTCTATATTCTTTGTGATTTAGATGCCTCTATGCGGCATTATGCCAATATTGTGATTTGTATTGCCATTGGGGCAATCTGTATTTTAGTACTTACCAATATGGCTATTTCCCGATTTATAAAAATGCAGTTCATTCAGCCGCTTTTGGTGTTAGAGGAAGGAATTGACCGGATGAAATGCGGGAATCTGGATGAAGATATTCCGATTATTTCGGAAGATGAGATTGGGGAAGTGGCCCTTTCTTTTAATCAGATGAGAGACCGGATGAAACAGTCTGTGGAAGACCGGCTGCGTTATGAAGAAGAAAATCGTATTCTGATCAGCAATATTTCCCATGACCTTAAGACTCCAATTACAGCAATTAAAGGTTATGTCGAGGGAATTATAGACGGTGTAGCGACGACACCGGAGATGGTGGACCGGTACATAAAGACAATCTATAATAAAGCAGAAGCCATGGATTCCATGATTAATGAACTGGCAATTTATTCGAAGATTGACAGCGATACGATACCTTATGATTTTAAAAAACTGAATTTAAATGGATTTTTTCTGGACTGTTTAGATGATCTTTCCGTTGATATGGAGAGTAAAAACGTGGAGATGAGCTATAACAATTATTGTCCGAAAAATTTAAATATTATTGCGGATCCGGAGCAGCTGCGGCGGGTTATCACCAATATTATTATGAATGCAGTAAAATACAATGATAAGGAAACAGGAAGAATCCATATTTGTATCCGGCCGGAAAATAAGGCGGTCAGAATCGAAATCGAAGATAATGGAATGGGAATCGAAGAGAAAGATCTGCCGTTTATTTTTAATCGTTTGTACCGGGCGGATGCCAGCAGAAGTTCAAAACGGGGAGGAACCGGGCTGGGTCTTTCCATTGCAAAAAAGATTATTGAAGAACATGGTGGGAAAATATGGGCAAAAAGCCGAATTAATATAGGAACTACAATCATCTTTACGTTGGAGGCAAAAGAAGGAGGAACAGAATGATTGAGGGGCGGAAAATACTCATCATTGAGGATGAGACAAGCATTGCAGAATTAGAGAAGGATTATCTGGAACTGAGTGGATTTCAGGTGTCAATCGAGGAGAGAGGCGATACGGGCCTTGCACGGGCATTAAAAGAAGATTTCGATATTATTTTGCTTGATTTAATGCTTCCGGATTTAGATGGATTTGAAGTCTGCAAACGGTTAAGACAGAAAAAGGATATTCCGATTCTGATGATTTCAGCGAAAAAGGATGATATTGATAAGATACGGGGACTTGGATTTGGAGCAGATGATTACGTTACGAAACCATTTAGTCCGAGTGAGTTAGTGGCCAGAGTGAAGGCGCATCTGGCATTTTATGACCGCCTTTTGAATTCAAATGTAAGAAAAAATGAGATCATTGAAATCCGGGGGCTGCGTATTGATAAGACTGCCAGAAGAGTATTCCTTAATGAGGAGGAGAAGATATTTACAACAAAAGAGTTTGATCTTTTGACTTATCTTGCCAGTAATCCGAATGTGGTATTTACAAAAGAAGAGCTTTTTTCTGCCATATGGGGAATGGAGTCCTTAGGAGATATTGCAACAGTCACCGTACACATTAAAAAGATACGGGAAAAGATTGAACACAATACGGCAAAACCACAATATATTGAGACAATCTGGGGCGTGGGATACCGCTTTAAAGTATAAAAATAGAGATTGCTCCAGCAGTTATACTATGAGAAAGAAGGAATGAAACAGAGTGAAACGATTAGAAGTGCTGTTTGAAGACGAGGATATCCTTGTATGTATAAAACCATTAGGGGTGCCGTCTCAGGCAGATAAAACAAGAGATATAGATATGGTAACACTGGCAAAAAAACATATTTTTGACCAGGAAGGACAAGAGGGAGAACCTTATGTCGGTCTGGTGCACCGCTTAGACCGTCCGGTAGGTGGTATTATGGTATTTGCAAAAAATCAGGATGCAGCTGCCGATTTAAGTGGCCAGATGTTAGATGGTGTCTTTCACAAAAGCTATCAGGCTGTTTTGACAGGAGAATTAAGAGAAGAAGGCGGCCGGATGACGGATTATCTTCTAAGAGATGGAAAAACCAATACATCCAAGGTTGTGCCGAAAGGAACAAAGGGTGCGAAGAAAGCAGAACTTGACTATGAGGTTCTCGATGTAATTGAGACGGACCAGGGGATTTTATCCTTTGTATTAATTGAGCTGATTACCGGACGCCACCACCAGATCCGGGTACAGTGTGCTTCAAGAGGCGTTGGTATTTACGGGGATACAAAATATAATCCTCTGTTTAAAGATGTTAAGAAGAATTATAAGCAAATTGGGCTTTACGCTTCCAGAATTGAATTTGAACATCCATCAACGAAAGAGTTACTTGTATTTAAGGCAGAGCCTGTAGGGGAAGCTTTTGATTTGATTGATGTAGAAGAAATATAGTACTATGAAGGAGTGATAGGAATGGTTTTACCTGATTTAAGAGACGTTGTGACGGAGTATAAGGGGATGCTTTTGCTTTATCGTTCCGCCATCAAAGAGATGACAACAAGATTGGAGATACTAGGAGAAGAATATCGTTTTTCTCAGGGTGTAAATCCCATCCGGAAGATAGAATCCCGTATCAAGAGCGATGAAAATATTGTCAGAAAGCTTCAAAGAAAAGGAAAAGAAATTTCCGTAGACAATATTCAGGCCTATGTGGAGGACGTGGCAGGTATTAAAGTATTATGCCGTTATACGACAGATATTTACCGTATTGTGGATTTGATTTCCTCCCAGAAGGGAATTGAGGTCTTAAAGGCAAAGGATTACCAGTTAGAGCCGAAGATGAGCGGTTACCGCAGCTATCATATGATTGTTGCTGTTCCGGTGAATTTATCGGGAAGAACGGTATCTACGAAGGTAGAGATTCAGATTCATACGATGGCGATGGATGTCTGGTCTGAACTGGAGTATGAAATTGGATTTCGCAGCACAAATGCGGCGGTGTCGGAACATACTTTAAAGGCTCTTCGTGAATGCGCAGATATGATCCAGTATCTGGATAAAAAAATGCTTGAAATTAAGGAAGAGTTTGAAACAGAATAATATTATAATAAAAGCTCCGTTTCTTTAAAAATATTTGAACTGCTCAGATATTGATAGAAACGGAGCTTTCTTTATTTAGAATCACTGTTTATTGGGGTGATAGCGGGAAGCTTATAATTCCCTATCGATCCCATTTGTCACAAAGAGAGTTAATCTGGCTCGTAAATTTGGCAAGATCTTTGTTGGCACCGCCTTCATTTCGGCGAATCACTGTCATGAGACGCTGTCCGGCTGCGAGCAGACGGGCAAATACATTATCCGCATGAACGGCAGATGCTTTCTTTGGTTCCAGAATGACAGGAACAGCTTCCTTGATCCAGGCGCCTTCAGCCAGATCAAAGATAGAACCGCTGTAAGGGGCATCGACAGTATAGCCATGCTCGTCATGAAGACAGGCAGCAAATTCATCACAGACCTTGTCGTCGCCATGGACAATGAAAACATGGGATGGCTTTGGCGTGATGGAATGAAGCCAGTGGAGCAGCCCATCATGGTCGGCGTGACCGCTGATTCCGGGAAGAACCTGAATTTCTGCTTTCACATCAATAGATTCTCCAAACAGCTTCACTTCTGAGAGACCGCCCTCCACAAGACTTCTGCCTAATGTACCGACTGCCTGATATCCCACAAAAAGAATCGTACATTCCTTCCGCCACAGATTGTGCTTTAAATGATGGCGGATTCGTCCGGCCTCACACATACCGGAGGCGGAAATGATTACTTTGGGTTTTGTATAGAAATTAATTGCCTTTGAGTCATCGCTTGTGATAGAAAGACGCAATCCCTTAAATTGGATGGGATTGATTCCTTTTAAAAGAAGTTCTTTGGCCTCTTCATCAAAGCAAAGGGCTTCATTTTTTGTAAAAATAGTAGTAGCCTCAACGGCTAAAGGACTGTCTACGAATACTTCAAAATCATCGTGTCCATGAACCAGTTCCCGTTCCTTAATATCCCGGATGAAATACAAAAGTTCCTGTGTCCGTCCGACGGCAAAAGAAGGGATGACTAAATTGCCTCCCCGGTCAAAAGTCTTTTGGATGACGGCGGCAAGTTCAATAGAATAATCTGGCGGTGCATTGTGGTAGCGGTTGCCATAGGTAGATTCGATAATGACATAATCCGCTTCTCCCGGAGCCTGGGGATCCCGAATCAATGGCTGATTTAAATTCCCGATATCACCGGAGAAAATCAGCTTCTTAGTCACACCATCTTCTGTAATATGGACTTCAATACTGGCAGACCCCAATAGATGTCCTACGTCCGCAAAGCGGATTTGAATCCCATCACATAAATCAATGAGAGTATTATATGGATACCCTTCAAAATGTTCCATTACCCCACAGGCATCTTCCATAGTATAAAGTGGTGTAATCTCTTCTTTACCAGCCCTTTTATTTTTTCGGCTTCTCCATTCGGCTTCGAACATTTGGATGTGGGCACTGTCCCGTAACATAATGTCACATAAATCTCTTGTAGCCTCCGTGGTCAGAATTCTCCCTCTAAAACCATGGGAATAGAGGAGTGGAAGCAATCCGGAGTGATCAATGTGGGCGTGGGTCAAAAGGACAAAATCCACATCGGAAGCGGCAACAGGAAGCGGGGCATTTTCATAAATATTACGTCCCTGTTCCATACCATAGTCGACAAAAATAGTTTTGCCGCAGGCTTCGATTACGTGGCAGCTTCCGGTTACTTCATGGGCAGCTCCGATAAAATTAAGTTTCATAAACATCCCTCCCGGTTATGTTTTATTTTGAATAAGTCTGAATCAGGTCCATGATAATGGAAATGGAGTCGTTCAGGCTGCTCTCACTTAAAGCCTTTTTGTAAGAATTTCGTTCATCGTAAACGTAGCTTACTGCTTTAAGCAACGTATCTTTGGTCAGCTCTTCCTCGTTCAGGACATAACTATAGCCCTGTTTTTCGAAGGAAGCTGCATTTAATATCTGATCTCCCCGGCTGGCAGCGGCAGAGAGGGGGATTAAAATATTCGGTTTTTGCAAAGCTAAAAGCTCACAGATGGCATTGGCCCCGGCACGGGAAATCATAAGGTCTGTGGCAGCAAAAAGATGGGTCAGTTCTTTTTTTACATATTCAAATTGTTTATAACCTGGTTTGTCTAAAAGGGAAGAATCAATATGATCCTTACCGCAAATATGAATAATCTGAAACTGTTCTAACAGTCCGTCAAGACCTGCACGGACAGCGTCGTTAATCACTACAGAGCCAAGACTTCCGCCAATAATTAAAAGAACCGGCTTATCTGGTGTGAATCCACAAAGAGAAAGTCCTGTGGCCTTATCTCCTGAAAAAAGTTCCTTACGGATAGGGGAACCGGTTAAAACAGCTTTATCCTCTGGCAGATGGGAAATTGTCTCTGGAAAATTACAGCATACCTTTGTGGCACAGGGAATGCAGATTTTGTTGGCAAGTCCCGGTGTCATATCAGATTCATGGATAATAGCCGGAATTTTTCTGCGTTTCGCTGCGACTACAACAGGGACTGTGACAAAACCGCCTTTGGAAAAAACAATATCCGGTTTTAATTTCCGAAGAAGTTTAGAAGCTTCTAAGTACCCTTTCATTACCTTAAAAGGATCAGAAAAATTCTTCGGGTCAAAATATCTTCTTAATTTTCCAGAAGAAATCCCGTGATAAGGAATTCCCATCTCCTCGATTAACTTTCGTTCAATCCCATTCTTAGAGCCGATATACTGAATGTCATAGCCGGCTTCCTTTAAAGAGGGCATAAGAGCAATGTTCGGTGTTACATGGCCGGCTGTTCCGCCGCCTGTCAATACAATTCGTTTCATATTAAGTAAAAGCCTCCTGTAAGATTAGAGAGATTTTAATGCCCGTGCAAGTTGATCCGGGCAGGATGTAGCTTTAAAGCCACAGCGGATACCGCCTAATTTAGAAATTACTTCATCCTTTGGAAGACCTTCCACCAGTTTGCAGATTCCCTGCAGATTCCCGTGGCAGCCTCCGGTAAACTCTACTTTTTTAATAATATCCCCATCCATCTCAATATCAATCTTTGTAGAACAGACACCTTGTGTTTTAAAAGTCATATGTAATTTCTCCTTTTCGTTTCTACCTTCTGGTTTATAATTAGTAAAATAGTCATTCTTAATAGATATTATACCTTTTTACCGGAAAGAAAACAACGGGATATTGTTGACTTTTCTTTAGAACTTCACTACAATAAAAGATAAGACAACGAAAAAAGCAGGAGGTCAGAGAACGTGAAGATAATCGGTATAATTGGAGCGATGGAGGAAGAAATCTCTATGCTCATCGGACAGATGAAGAACCGGGATGTGAAGGAGATGGCAGCGATGACATTTCATCATGGCATCCTGTGGGATCAGGAGACAGTGGTAGTGCGCAGTGGAATTGGTAAGGTGAATATGGCTGTCTGCACACAGATTCTGGTCGATATTTATAAGGTGGATGCAGTGATTAATACAGGAGTAGCAGGCGGACTGTATGAGAAGCTTCATATCGGAGACATCGTCATTTCTACCGATGCACTTCAACATGATATGGATGCAACAGGATTTGGTTATAAGCCGGGAGAGATTCCTAGAATGGAGACATCTATATTCCCTGCGGATAAGGCGTTAGCAGATATGGCAGAGGCAGCCTGCCGTGTGGTCAACCCTGAGATTCAGTGTTTTAGAGGCCGCATAGTGACTGGAGATCAGTTTATTTCCAGCAACGAGAAGAAGCAGGAACTGATTCGTTTGTTTGATGGATACTGTGCAGAGATGGAAGGTGCTGCAATGGCTCAGACTGCTTATCTGAATCATGTACCGTTCATCATCATTCGTGCGATCTCTGATAATGCAGATAATAGTGCAGAGATGAGCTATGAGCAGTTTGAGGAGCAGGCAATTGTCCATACCATGAAGCTTCTTGCAGCCCTGTTTATGAAATTAAAAGAGAACTAAGAGAACCGGCTTTTGCAGAAAATGTCGTTTTTTTTGGTACGATTTTCCAGAAAACCCTCTTTTCAAATCTTGATTTTCCAGTTATAATGACGGGAAATCATAGAAGGAAAGAGGGGTTTTTTATGTTACAACGTATCATTACGGACACAATGTGGATGAGAGGGTTTGCTGCGATAGCTGGAATTGGATTGATTGTGAGACTGATTACAATCCTTTCTTACAGACGGATGCGCACAGCGGCAGAAAATGCAGGAAAGACAAAGAAGCGGTGGATTCTGACACTGAAAAAACGATATGAAAATTATGAAAAGTTTGACCGGATGGGAAATATTGAGGTGTTTGTAGACCGATTTTTTGAGAGAAAGGGAATTATGGGAATTCCACTTCGCATTTGGGACAAAGCAGTACTTCAACTGGCCTTGTTTGGATTTTTAATGGGGATTACAGGAGGATTCTACAGCTACATAATGGGGATTGGGACAAGTTCCACGGTGACGACATTGTTTACCGGGGTGCTAATTAGTACATTTTTACTTCTTCTTCATAATATAGGGGGAACGGAAGTGATAAAAGAACAGGTGATAACCGCTTTGAAAGACTATTTATCCAATGGAACAGCTCATCGGACGGCAAAAGAACCATTAAGAGAAAAGCAGGAAAATAGAAAAAGAGAGGTGCTGCCGACGAGAGAGGAGGTGGAAAGTATCTC
>JAUNBT010000037.1 GCA_030526985.1 Lachnospiraceae bacterium
CGGCACCCCTCCCGTCAGATACCTACCCTGTGTAGTCCCTTGTAAACTGTACTTTGTGAAAGCATAAATATTTTTTGTAAAAATTTGTGACAATATTTGCAGAATATGTTATTATTTTATTTGACTAGGTATGAATATTTACAATCGGAAAAGATTACACATATGAGGAGACAACTATGCCAGATAAAATAGAACAAGTCAAGCAGGAAGCCAGCCGGATTATGCACTGTCATTATTGCGAAAATGATTTTGAAAGCGTAATTGATACCTTTGTACCGGAGATGAGCTGGTTTGGAGCTGGGGAGAATCAATACCTTTTAGGAGCGGAAAAGATTGCGACGGCTTTTCGCACATTTAAGGGAGAGATTCCACCCTGCAGAATCAGCGGGGAAGAATATGATGCATATGAGATAGGAAAAGATTTGTATGTCTGCAGCGGAAGATTGTGGGTTTCAACCGATCTTTCGATTAAGCAGCTGGTGCGGGTTCATCAGCGGTTGACCTTTGTGTTCAAGTGGACACCGGAGAAAATCTGGTGTCAGCATATCCATTGCTCCAATCCTTATCAGGAAATGGTGGAAGACGAGGTATTTCCGGAGAAAATCGGGCAGCAGTCCTATGAGTATGTAAAAGAGACCATTGAGCAGCTTCAGGAAGAGATGAAGAATAAGAATGAGCAGATTTCCGTTATTGTCGACACTGTTTCCGGCGGAATAAAATGCAGCCGGGATGATGAAAGCTATTCTTACACTTATGTCAGTGAAGAAGCGGCGGCTTTGTTTGGATATACTGTGGATGAATTTATGGAAGTGACCAAAGGCAGTGCGGTGGGAGCGGTTTATCCGGAGGATTTGCCCCGTGTTATGAAAAATCTGCCCAAAGATTTTGCAGTGGGGCCGGATTATGCACAAAAATATCGGGTCCGCTGTAAAGACGGCAGTGTAAAGTGGATCTTGGACAGAGGACGAAAAACTGTTGATGCACAGGGAGAAACGGTAATCAACAGTCTGTATATGGATATTACCAATGCAGAGATGAATGAACAGAAATATTTAGAACAGAGGGAACTTTTAAGCAGCATATATGATACAGTGCCATGTGGAATCCTCCGATTAAAATGCCAAGACGGGGTGTATCAACTCATTTCCATGAACCCGGCAGCCGGAACGCTGTTGGGACTTTCGGATAACAGTCTGCAGGAATGGACAAGTGGAATTCCGGATACGGTTCTTTCGGAAGACCGCTCACTTTTTACAAAATCTTATAACGGTCTAAAGGAGACAGGGGACCATAACGAGATTGACTATCGGGTACGATGGAAAGATGGGAGCGAACACATTTTACACGGAAGCAATCATTTAATTTCTTTTGATGGAAAAGCCGAGGTGTTTCAGTGTATTTTTGTAGATATTACTGAGAGTAAGGCATTACAGGACGCCTATCAGGCGGCCAGGCAGGGAAATGCAGCCAAAAGTGAATTTCTTTCGCAGATGAGCCATGATATGCGGACTCCGATGAATGCAATTATGGGTCTGAATGCACTTGCCATGAAATCTGAAGATTTGACGGAAATTAAAGATTATCTGGCAAAGATGCAGTTATCAAGCCAGCTTCTATTAAATCTGATTAACGACGTGTTGGATACAGAAAAGATTGAGACCAATACGCTACAATTAGTTTACGGACCATACAGTGCAGAAGAATTTACAGAATATATGGAAGTTTTTTTGCGTCCTTTATGTGAGGAAAAAAAGATTCACTATACAATCTGGAAAGAGAAAGATATTCCGCCAGCGGTTCTGACAGATAAGACCAGATTGAATCAGATTATGACGAATCTATTGTCCAATGCAGTAAAATTCACACCGGACGGCGGAGAAATCGAGCTTTCTCTTAACGTTGTCAGGGATACAAAAACACATCTGACTTGTCAGTTCGTAGTAAAAGATACGGGAATTGGTATGACAAAAGAGTATTTGGAACATATCTGTGAGCCATTTTCCAGAGAGTCCCGTCAGGGATATGGACAGATTGAGGGAACTGGATTGGGACTTGCGATTACAAAAGGACTGGTGAAGACACTGGGTGGAACTTTGTCTATTCAAAGTGAAGTAAACAAAGGCAGTATTTTCTCCGTGGAATTGACTTTCGAAAAATGCATTCCTGTTATTGTGGAGAAAAATCCGGCTGTCAATCAATCACTGGCAGGAAAGCGTATTTTGCTGTGCGAAGATAATGAAATCAATGCAGAGATTGCGACGAAGATTTTGGAATTTAAAGATATAGAAGTTGAATGGGCAAAGAACGGCCTGGAAGGCGTGAAAATGTTTGAGCAGTCATCTTTGAACTACTATGATGCTATTTTGATGGATATCCGGATGCCTGAGATGGACGGACTTGCGGCCACCAGAAGAATCCGATTTATGGGACGAAAAGATGCACAGACAATCCCGATTATCGCCATGACAGCCAATGCATTTGCCCAGGATAGAAAAGAATCGAAGGAAGCTGGGATGAACACACATTTGGCAAAGCCAATCCAGCCGGAGGAGCTTTATCGGACGCTTTCAGAGGTGTTGTAGTTACATACATATTTCCTGCAACTTATCAATGAATTTTTGAGCCGCCTTTGAGAATACCTGATAACGTTTCCAGATGATAGAGGCTTCCGAAGTCAATTCCGGGAAAAGGGGACGGAAGCATAGATTGCTGCTGCCGCTTGTGTTAATCAGTTTGTCATAGCAGATGGCATATCCGAAGGATTCATCTACAAATAAAGAGGCATTATATAAAAGGTTATAAGATGCGACAATATTAAGCTTCTCCATATCCTGTCCGAGCCACTTAGAGATTGGCCAGTCCTCACTTTTTTGTGCAGTAATAATTAAGGGCAGGTCAAGTAAATCTTCGGGTTCTACATACTCTTTTTTAGCAAGGGGAGCGTCTTTTCTCATAAGGACGCCCCAGGTGTCTTTTTCTGGTAATTTCAGGGAGCCATATTGGGAAACATCGACAGCTCCATATACTAAGCCGAAATCAATTAGTCCTTTTTCCAGATTTTCAAAAACAAAAGCAGAATTTCCACTGCGAATATGATAGTGAATGTCCGGGTACTGATTACGCAGACTGTGGGCTGTTTTGGCCAGAATGCGTATACTGTCAGATTCTCCTGTGCCAATGTAAATATCACCGCCTACGAGCTCATCGGAGGCGGTGATTTCATGTTCTGCCTTTTGTACCAGAGACAGAATCTCCTCTGCCCGCTTGCGCAAAATGCGGCCCTCTTCTGTGAGCAATATCTTCCGGGAACCTTTTGTTCCACGAATCAAAAGCTGTTTTCCCAGTTCCTCTTCCATATTTTTCAGTTGTGTAGACAAGGTTGGCTGTGATAAATGCAGATATTTTGCTGCAGCTGTGATGCTTTGTTCACGGGCAACTGCCAGAAAATATTCTAAAACACGAAGATCCATTCCATACTACCTCCTCATGAGTATTCTTTCGATATCATTGCAATTAATATATAGAGTCAAGACAGTTACTTCTAATCGTTTCTTATATCATAGTATACCACTCATTTCCATAGAAAACAACTATACAAATCCATTAAACATAAGTATTGG
Source organism: Lachnospiraceae bacterium (assembly GCA_030526985.1). Taxonomy (GTDB): domain Bacteria; phylum Bacillota; class Clostridia; order Lachnospirales; family Lachnospiraceae; genus SIG292. The sequence goes on from JAUNBT010000037.1 coordinate 3,621, forward strand.
CTATTTATTTTCCTTTCGTATATACTTTAATCAGAAAAACGAAAAGGAGGCTCATTGTTTTGAAAATGAGAAAAAAATTAATCGTTGCTTTTCTATTTCTTGTCAGTACAATTCTGTCAGGATGTACAGGAGGCGGTTCAATGGATGAGGATGCAGAATCGCATTTATCAGAGACGAATACACAATCAGAAACTGGAGAAAACATCTCTTTGACTTCTGAAATCCGCTCTCTTGACGATGGGCTGTCTGCCGTCCGCTATGATGGGGATTATCAGTTTGATTTATTTTTGGAACAGGGTGCAGCCTCAGATGGAGATGTTGTTTCCTTCCTTGCTGAGAATCTATTATCGGGGCTTGATTTAGGAGATATTGTAGGAAATATTTTTGGCTGCAGCACCTTGTCGGCTGTGAATGCCTCAGGGGAGCATTTATTTGGACGCAACTTTGACTGGGAAAACTGTGAGGCAATGATTGTGGAAACACATCCTCAAAACGGATATGCCTCCATTTCGACAGTCAATATGGACTTTATTACTCAGAGCTTGAGCGGCACCGCCAAAGCAGTACTAAAATTAGATGAGGTCAAAACCCTGACTGCAATCTATGCACCTTTAGATGGGATGAACGAGAAGGGATTGGCTGTATCTGTAAATATGATTCAGGATTCCGCAGACATTTCACAGGATAAGGACAAAACAGATATCACAACCACAACGGCGGTACGTCTGTTGCTGGATCAGGCGGCAAGTGTGGAGGAGGCATTAGAACTTTTAGAAGCCTATGATCTCCATGGCTCTATGGGCATGATGATTCATTTTGCTCTTTCCGATTCCACTGGAAGAAGTGTTGTTGTAGAATATGTGGAAAATGAAATGATAGTAATCGAGACGCCGGTCGTAACTAATTTCTATCTTGCTGAGGGAGAAAAATATGGAATTGGAACACAGCAGTCCCATGAGCGTTACGAGATTTTGATGAATACCCTAAAGGAAAAGGAAATATTGGAGATGGAAGATATGCGGGATGCCCTTGACAGTGTCAGCAAAGACAATTTTGAGGAATATGCGTCCACCGAATGGAGTATTGTATTTAATCTTAGTACCGGGGAAGCCAGATATTATCACCGGGAAAATTACAGGCAGGCATACAGTATCCGATTAAAATAAGCCGGAAAGGAGTAAGGCGTATGAATTATATAAAGACATTGATGGAACTGAGTCGTCTAAAGAAGAATGCAAAGCTGTCCGCCAGTCAGATGAAAAAACTGCAGAATAAAAAGCTGCGAAATCTTTTGCACTATGCCTGGCAACATTCAGACTACTATCGCAAAGCTTTTGAAGAAGCCGGAATTCAGGAAAATCAGTTAGATACCCTGCCTCTTTCGGCCTTTCCCACCATGGATAAAAAAACTTTGCTCTGGCATTTTGATGAGATCATCACCGTTTCCGGACTGACTCAGGATGCACTCTACGAATTTGATACGAATGCACGGACAGACAGAGAAGCATATCTGGATCAGTACCATGTCGTTCATTCTTCCGGCAGTACAGGGAAACCGGGATATTTTATCTATGATAATAAAGCCTGGAATGGAATGCTTCTTGGCATTATTCGGGGCGCACTTTGGGGACTTAGCATTTTTCAGATTATCCGCCTTCTTTTGTCCCGACCGAGGGTTCTTTATATCGCCGCAACGGATGGAAGCTATGGCGGTGCAATGGCAGTAGGAGATGGAATCGATGGAGTTGGTGCAAAACAGATGTATTTGGATATTAACACGCCGCTTGTCCAGTGGGTTGAGACAGTGTGCGAGTTTCAGCCGGATATCATTATTGGCTATCCCTCTGCAATTAAAATTCTTGCAGAACTGATTGCCAAAGGTGAAGTGAAGGCAGATATAAAAAGAATAGTTTCCTGTGGAGAGCCTTTAAGTCTGGGACTTCGAAAATATCTGACAGATATCTTTCATGTGCCTATTATCAATTTCTATGGTGCGAGTGAGTCGCTGGCTCTGGGAATTGAAACAGGGCAGGAAAATGGAATGCTTCTTTTCGATGACCTTAATGTGATTGAGGTTGAGGACGGAGCCATGTATCTGACCTGTCTTTATAACTATGCGCAGCCTTTGATTCGCTATCACATTACAGATCATCTGGTGCTTCGGGAAAAAACAGAAGATACGCCTTTTACCCAGGCAGAAATCCTCCTTGGCAGAGACGAAGATTTACTTTGGTTTGAAAATGAGGAAGGACATCGGGATTTTCTCCACCCACTTTCAGTAGAAGGATTTTGCATAGAAGGCCTGCGCGATTACCAGTTTTTACAGTTGTCTTCTAATCGCTTTGAAATGTTAGCTCAGGCAAAGGAAGAGGCACATCATTTTATTCAGCAGGAGATGCATTTGCAGATGGGAAAAATTCTTGCAGATAAGGGATTAGACTATGTTCATTTTTCCGTTCACTTTGTAAACCACATCCTTCCTGATCCAAACACTGGGAAAAAGCCTTTAATCATCACCAGTGAGGGGTATAAACGGATGGGAGCCAAATTGGAAGAAAATCAATTGGCGGGAGATGGATTAACAAAAGATAAACCAACTGGAAGGGAGGCAGTGGCAGTATGAAAACTGTAATTTTACAGGCAAAAGGACTGAATAAATCCTTCTCAGCTTTTGGAAATAGAAAAACCCAGGTGCTAAAATCCATCGATTTAGAAATCGAACAGGGCGATTTTACTGTAATTATGGGAGCGTCAGGTGCTGGAAAATCCACTCTTCTTTACACCTTAAGTGGTATGGACAGCATAAGCCAGGGAGAGGTTTTTTATAAAAATGAAAAACTGACGAATTTGTCAGAAAAGAAGATGGCCAGGCTTCGGGCAAAAGAATTTGGTTTTGTTTTTCAGCAGACCCATCTGGTAAGCAATCTTACCCTTTTTGAAAATGTCAAGCTGGCAGGATATCTTGCCGGAGAAAAACAGGCAGAGGAAAAAGCAAAAGAACTTCTCACTCAGATGGGTGTAGAGGAGGTAATGGATCATATGCCTCATCAGGTGTCCGGAGGAGAAGGACAACGGGCTGCTATTGCAAGAGCCATCATTGGCTCGCCCGGTGTTTTATTTGCAGATGAGCCAACCGGTGCCTTAAACAAAAAAAGTTCGGAAGAAATTTTAAACATTTTCACTGCCCTCCACCAAAAAGGACAAAGCATATTGATGGTAACCCATGATTTGCGTGCAGCACTCCGTGGAAACCGGATTTTGTATCTGGAGGACGGACAGATTTTAAGTGAACGAAGGTTTCCTCCTTATGATGCGAAGCAAGATCAAAAAGCAAGGGAAGCACAGTTAAATGAGAGGCTTTCTTCCCTGTCCTGGTAAGGTGGTGGAAAGATGGAAAAAAAGATACTTTGGAAATCTGGTCTAAAGCGGCACCAAAGCAGCATCACGGGTATTTTTGTACTTATTTTCCTTGTGACAGTTTCCTTATCGTCTGCATTGACCCTCTGGCAGTGTTCTGGAAGTTATATCCGACAGGAGATGGAACGGTTAGGCTATGGAGATATGACAGTCTGGGTTTCGGGGCTTTCGGATGTTACCCCGCTGACAGAAGAAATTAATCATTTATCAGAAATTAAGACAGTGGGAGTGCAGAATATTCTTTATTCTGAATATGAAACCAATGAGCAGGAATCAGACAGCGAAGGACAGCTCATTGTATATGAACCGGAAAAATATGATTATAAAATATTGAAAGACAATCTGAACGGGTATCGATCTGCTGCCGGCGATATTATTTCCGGTACAATATGGGTTTCTGCTTCCATGCAATCCATGTTTGGAGTACAGATTGGCGATACTATTACCTTTCCCATTGCCAGAAGCGGAGTGAACAAAAGTTTTACGGTAACTGGGTATTTTGAAGACCCTTTTATGGGAAGCAGTATGATTGGAATGAAAAGCTTTCTGATTTGCCGGGCGGATTATGAAGACATCTGTTCTAGTATTGAAAAATCAGGGGCAGACGGTCTGGCAAGGCAGGGACATATGCTTCATATTTTTAAAAACGGGGATTTCAGTGCTTCTAAGCTCAATCGCCTGTTAAATGAGTCCACCTCCCTCACGCAGTACACAGAGTTTACCCATTCTTTTGATGTAATGTCCGGTTTCATGTTGACCTTGCAAAATGTATTTACAGGACTGCTTCTTAGCTTTGTGGCTATTTTAGTGGTGGTGTCCATTGTAGTACTCAGTCACAGCATCGGTGCGTCCATAGAGATGGATAGAAAAAATATGGGAATCTTAAAAACTCTGGGATGTACCAGTGGACTTTTGCGCAGAGTGCAGATGTTTCAATATTTGACGGGCATGATACCGGGAATGCTTTTGGGCGTGCTTGCCTCCGTGCCGGTGTCGATTTATTTATGTCGAATGACCGTAACCACAACCGGACTGTTGATTCCGGCAAATATTCCGGTGATTCTTTGCGGGGGCACACTTTTGCTTTTCCTTATTCTCTTTTGTGGCTTTATCTGGCTTAGAACCAGACAGTTGACAGCTGTCACACCGATGATAGCGATTCGTGAAAATGATGTGCAGGCAGCAGGAAGGAAAAGACTGCCAATCAGGGAAAAGCCCTTATCTTTTTGGCTGGCACTTCGGCAGCTGGAGAGTGGAAGAAAGCGTTATATTGGTGTGTTTCTTACGGCAGTTTTGCTTGTCTTTATTGCTTCCTTTATGGGACGGGTAAATTCCTGGCTAGGCCCGAGGGGGGAAGGACTGATGGATGCCTTCAATCCGGCGGGTCTTCACATGGCAGCACAGCCGATGGGAGAAACCGGAATAGAGGATGTGGAAAAGACGATTCGCTCTTATACTGCCATTACCGATCAATACGCTCTTGCCATGCCAACCGTATCCGTAGAAGGAATCGATTACACGGCAAATGTCATTACAGATCCAAAGCGTTTCCATATGCTTTCCGGAAATACTTGTAATGGGGAGGATGAAATCCTGCTGACTGAATTCGTGGCAGCGGATCTGGGTGTTTCCATAGGCGACAGGATTACTGTTTCCGGTCCGAAAAACAGTGCAGAATTTCGAGTCAGCGGTATTTATCAATGTGCCAATGACATGGGTGCCAATGTAGGATTATCCAGGGATGGCTTCCTTCGTATCGGCGAAGATTCCCTAAATATCTGGTGTCATCATTACTTTTTGGAAAATCAGGAACTCTCACAGACAGTAATGCAGGCATTGGAGGAAACCTATGGCGGGGATGTTTATCTGCATGAAAACAGCTGGCCCGGACTCTATGGAATCCTGTCGGCTATGAAGCTTTTACTCATTTTTTTATATGGGATTGTGCTTGTGTTTGTTCTTGTAGTGACCAGGCTTGTCAGTGGAAAACTTCTGATGCGGGAGCAAAAAGACTTGGGTATCTACCGTGCAATGGGCATGAGTAGTAGGGCACTTCGGCTTTCCTTTGCCCTTCGGTTTGCCATGGTATCCTCTTTAGGCTCTCTATTTGGTGTATTGCTTGGAATTTTTTTTACAGACCCTTTGGCAGCACTAATCCTTCGTATGGAGGGAATCAGCAATTTTTCTTCCCATCCCGGTATTCTGACCGTACTTCTTCCGGCCGTTGTTGTTACGGTGATGTTTACTGGTTTTGCATATATGGCTTCAACAAAAATCAAAGAAATGACCTTAACCAACCTAATCACAGAATAAAAGAAGGAGAATCAATCATGAGAAAATATTTTATAACTATCACATCTTTTTTACTGTTCCTTTGTCTAATGCTTTCCGGATGTGGAAATGAGACAGCATCCCCATCCACTACGGCATCCTCAACAACATCTTCCTCCATTTCTTCATCGGATTCAGAAGAAGTAGAATCTGCTGACAGCAGCTCAGAAGAAATACCGGTATCTGATATAGATGAATTAACAGTTCATTTTGGTGACGAGGGGGAACCTTTTACCATGCATCTTGAGGACAATGAAACGGCGGCAGCGATAACCGGTTATGTAGGCACATCGGACTGGCGGCTTCCTATTTACAACTATGATGAATCCGATGTGATGGAGTATTATGATATTCCAAGCCGCTATGAAATACCAGCAGAGCCGGAAAATGTAACAGAGGCTGCTGCCGGGGACGTCTATTATTCAGAACCGAACCGCATTGTGCTTTATTACCAGGATGCAGAGATTTCCGAGGAATATGTCAAAATCGGCACATTTGATGCTGACGATGCATTCGTTTCAGCGGTGGAAGACAACCCGGTATTAGAGGGCTGGGGCAATAAAATTGTACTTATTACAGCAGGAGAGTAAAAATGGGCTCCTATTTCTTCCGTGGCATTTTAATCGGTCTGCTGTTTGGACTGCCTGTAGGAGCAGTCGGGACACTGACGGTACAGCGTACTATTCACAATGGAGCAAAAGCAGGCCTGTTTACCGGCCTTGGCTCTTCTGTGGCAGATTGCTTCTATGCAGCGGTAGGTGTATTTGGACTGACACTGGTTTCTGATTTTTTACTGAAATATCAGACCGTAATCCATCTTTTTGGCGGCATCTTGATTTTGTTTATGGGAATCCGTATTTTTTGTAAGGAAAAAGAAGCCGTCCGCCAAGAGAAAAATGATGTCTATCCAGAGAAAGATGTCGTCCGCCAAAAGAAGGAAGCCGTTAGTTTTGTAAAAATGTTTCTTACATCCTTCGCCATTGGAATAACTAACCCGGCAGCCATCCTGACATTTCTTTTCGCTTTTTCTTATTTTGGCATTTCAGGTCAGGCCGAATGGTTACAAGGAATTTTACTGGTCTGCGGCGTGTTTATTGGAACCTATCTTTGGTGGGGAACGTTGACACTTCTTGTCACTGGAATTAAGAAAAAAGCAGCACACTTCAGTTTCAAAAAATTAAACCGGGTATTTGGCTGTATCCTATGTTTCTTTGGAATTGTTGTTCTTGCACGAATAATGTAATAAATGGTTTGAATAACTCGTTTAAATGGAGGTTTTAAGGGATGAAAAGAATACAAGTGCTTATATTATGTGTAGTAGTTTTATGTAGCTGTGCATCTTGTGGCAGTGTAGGAAATATATCGAGTGAAGAAAAGAATTCTACCGCTTTCACAGAAATAAGCAATGAATTAAATGAAACAGAAGCTTCTTCCGCGGCAGAAACAGGCACAGCACAATCGATGACACAGGGGGAATTGCAGACCGAGGACGCGACTACAGAATCACAGGAGGAAACAGATATGAAATTACAGGTTCAGGTTGGAGAGAATACTTTCATGGCAACAATGGAAAATAACACAGCAGTAGAAGCTCTTATTGCTATGATGGAGGAGGCTCCGGTGGTAATTGAGATGAGTGACTATTCCGGTTTTGAAAAGGTTGGCTCCCTTGGAACTAGTCTTCCCACCAGCAACAAGCAGACAACAACTTCTGCCGGAGATATTGTACTCTACAACGGTAATCAGATTGTAATCTTTTATGGCTCAAACTCATGGAGTTATACAAGAATCGGACAGATCGATGATTTGACAGGCTGGGAGGACGCCTTAGGAAGTGGTGATGTTACAGTAACATTTTCTATTGCAGACTGAAAAATAAGAGGAAATTAATGATGAAACATGGCATGGTGTCACAAATATGGAGAGGCATCGTGTCATTTTTTGTATGAATTCGCTTGGCGCTGAACTCCAGAATTTTGATGCAAAACATATTGACGATAATAAATGAAGATGAAAATTCCGTGTGGGCAAATAGACCTGTCTTCTCGCAATCTTACCCCTGATTTGGAATTTTTTACCTCAAAATCATGGAATTTCGTGGCTTATAAACCGTAAATTTTCTAAAAGAGAGCAATTCATCCATATCTTGCCCACAATTATGGATTTTTGTGGGCAAAAACAAGCATTTTTATCTCCCCTTAGAAAATTGAATGCAAAAAACGACTTTTTCAGCAACAAATAAGTAATATAACAACATAATTGGACAAATTTTGAAGTCCAGTGTTACTATTGTCCAATCGATGGAATAAAGATGAATACAAATACCCTGCACCCCAAGCCCGACCCTTGCCAGAGGATAAAGTCTCCCTGCATTTGTAAAAAGTAGTGGTGTTCAGCCGGAGGCTGAACTGTTACCTATATTCACATAAAATTTCACATTCCCTGTTGCAAGCATCTATTTTATCAATTATAGTATAAATAGAAGCGTATAGTATAATTTAGAAGCGATATTCGCATATAAATTGAGATAGAGAATGGATAAATAGGTGGAAAAAATGTCATAACTAAAAGTATTTTTTAACCTTCATGGGCTGACGGACAGAAACAGCAAAGGTCTTTCCTGTGGAAGAACCGATGCACTCATCAGTGAGGAAGGGCGAGCGGCATTAAAAGATTTAAGAGACCAGTATGAATATCCGACTGTTGAAAAGGTATATTCGAGTCCCGCAATCCGCTGTCGGGAGACGGCCTCGGTCTTTTTCCCAGAGCAGGAACCAGAGATATTAGAAGGTTTTTGGGAATATGATTTTGGAGAATATGAAGATACCCATGTGACGGAGCTTGCAAAGCTTCCTATGCATGACAAATGGCAAAATCAGGAGCTAGACTGTGCCTTCCCCGGCGGAGAGACCCTCTTAGAGGCCAGATTCCGGGTTCAGGCGGCAATGACAAGACTGGTAAAGGACTGTATCGACCAAGAACTTTCCGTTGTAGCGGTGGTGGCCCATGGAGAAATCTTAAATCTTCTCATGAGTGCCTGCCTGATTACCGAAGAGCCGCCGGAAGCATTTTTACTTTGCCCAAATGGAATGGGGTATGGGGCAGTTCTTGATAAGGAGGGCTGGTTTGAGGAGCAAAAGATGGTATTTGACGGATATCTTCCGGAGGGAGCCGAGCGCCCGAAAGCCGAGGATTCGCCTTATTTTTCAAAAGAATTGCAAAATGAATAGATGAAAATGTACAAATCGCCATATTTGTAGATTGTTCGAATGCCTGAGTAAAAATAAGTGGAATTTATAAAGAAAATGTAGTAAAATAAAACAAGTAATAAATACTAACTTTAACGAGGATTGAAAAACAAAAAGGAGTGTTGAACACATGAGCAACGTAACATTCAGTTACCAGAACGCATTACCATTTATCCGTGAGGAAGAGATCGATAAGATGAAAAGACTGATTATGCAGTCTAAGAAGGACCTGATGGACAAGAGTGGTCCGGGCAATGATTTCCTTGGATGGCTTGACCTTCCTGTTGACTATGATAAAGAAGAATTTGGCAGAATCAAGGAAGCAGCGAAGAAGATTCAGGCAGATTCCGAAGTACTTATTGTGATCGGAATTGGAGGATCTTATCTTGGAGCAAGAGCTGCCCTGTCCTTCTTAAGCCATAATTTTTCCAATAAATTAAGTAAAGAGAAGAGAAATGCACCAGAGATTTATTTTGCAGGAAACAGTATCAGCGGTACTTATCTTGCCAACTTATTAGATATAATCGGAGACAGAGATTTTTCCGTTAATGTTATCTCTAAATCCGGTACAACCACAGAACCGGCTATCGCTTTTCGTGTATTAAAAGAAAAATTAGTGAAAAAATACGGAAAAGAAGAAGCTGCAAAGCGAATCTATGCGACAACAGACAAGAAGAGGGGTGCATTAAAGAGCCTTTCCACCGAGGAAGGATTTGAGACCTTTGTTGTGCCGGATGATGTAGGAGGACGTTTTACCGTTCTGACCGCAGTTGGTCTTCTCCCAATCGCAGTCAGTGGAGCAGATATTGACCAGATGATGAAGGGTGCAGCAGACATGAGAAAGCTCTGCATGGACACAGATTATGAGAAAAATGATGCTTTATTATATGCAGCAGTCCGCAATATCTTACTTCGCAGAGGCAAGGCAATCGAGATTATGGTAAACTACGAGCCAAACATGCACTATGTATCTGAGTGGTGGAAACAGCTCTACGGTGAGAGCGAAGGAAAAGACGGCAAGGGCCTGTTCCCAGCTTCCGTAGATTTCTCCACAGATCTTCACTCTTTAGGACAGTTTATTCAGGATGGAAGCAACATCACTTTTGAGACTGTACTGAATGTAGAAAAGATGGATACAGATATCGTAATCGAGGCAGAAGACGGCGATCTTGACGGTCTTAACTATCTTGCAGGAAAGAACATGGATTTCGTCAACAAGAACGCAATGAAAGGTACTGTTTTAGCCCATGTTGATGGTGGCGTACCGAACTTAATGTTCACAATCCCGGAGATGAATGAATATTATCTGGGACAGTTATTCTACCTGTTCGAGTTTGCCTGCGGAGTCAGCGGATATACATTAGGAATCAATCCATTTGACCAGCCGGGCGTAGAGGCTTACAAGAAAAACATGTTTGCCCTTCTTGGAAAACCAGGTTATGAAGCACAGAAAGCAGAGCTTGAGAAGAGACTGTAAAAATAGATAACAGTATGACCAAAGGTGGGAAGAGGATTCTTAGGATTTCTCTTTCCGCCTTGTCATTTGAAAACATTGCATTGGTTCATAGCAAACATGAAACCGTTGCAATTGAATAATTTAAGGAGAAAAAATATGGATCATAATTTACTAGTACTTATTATCCTTACCGTTGCAAGCATTGTTTTTTATCTTATTTCATGGATTTTTAATGTGAGTCAGGGAGGAAGAAGCATTCGTTCAGAAAGCAAAGGAACCCCAGATGATTTTGTTATGGTATATCCTGCAAAATTGTTAGTGCCATCGGTGATTCTTTTAATCGCAGGCATTGTAGTTTTATTTGTATTGGAGTCAACAGATCCGTTCCCAGCAGATGCAGGTGTCATTGCTTTCGTTACATATCTTATTATTGTAGCTATTTTTACAATAGCGGCAGTGATTTGTCTGAATCGAGTGTATCGTTATAGTATCCATGTACAGGGAGACAGGATTCAGGTATACAGCGGAAAGAACGTGAAGTATTCTTTTACCTTTGATCAGATTAAATCAGTGAAAAGTGTAAATACGGGAAATCAAAGCGAGACCTATAAGATTACCACGACAAACGGGCATAAGCTGCGTGTGGGAGATACGATGATTTCTTATAATTTGTTTTTAAAGAAATTGCGACAACAATGTGGTAATGTGATGCGCTAGTGATAGAGAAGATAGAAAGAAGAATAAGTGAAGAGTAAAAGAAGACGAAGCCAGAGGATGAATGAATCATCTCTGGCTCCGTTTTCTTATTTTAACACTAATCCCTTATCATTCATCATACAACCCTCAATTATGAACAACCCTATTATAGTGCAGAGTTTGAAAAAAAACTATTGTCTTGGCACGAATTGTATTTTTTTGGCACGAATTGAAAAGAAAATAGAGCAGATAGAATTGTGTTTTTCCATATTTTTGTTTAGAATAGAAGAAAAAGCAAGGAGGAAGAAAATGCTCAAAATAGCAGTAATTGATGATGAAAAGGTATATCGAGACGAAGTACAAAAACAGATAAAAGAAATTCTGGAACAGAAAAAGCATCCGTTTCAAATTGATCTTTATTCTACTGGTGAGCAGTTTGTCGTCCATGCAGAAAAAAAAGGATATGATTTGGCGATTCTGGACATTTACATGGAAGGAATGAATGGAGTCGAGACGGCAGAAAAACTAAAGAAGATCTGTCCGGATACAAAAGTTGTTTTTTTAACGACGTCAAGAGATTATGCCGTAGAAGGATTCCGTCTGCGGGCATTCCACTATTTGCTGAAACCTTTAGATAACCATGCATTTTCATCTATGTTGGAGGAATTTTTAAGTTCTGTAAAAAAAGAAGAGAGATTCATTCAGTGCCAGTCTGGAAATACACAGGTGTCTATTCTAGTTTCTGCTATTTTATATGCGGAGCATTATAAGCACCAGATTTTTATTTATCTTGAAAAAGAAAAAGAAATTGTAACCAGGATGACATTTAGAGAGTTCATTTCTTTGTTTGAAGGGGAGAAGAACTTTTTTGTACCAAACAGGGGAACCATTTTGAATTTGGAGAAAGTGGATCAGTTCGACGGACAGTATTTCTGGATGGAGGATGGGAAAGAAATTCCGGTCAGCCGAGACAAACAGGCACAGGCAAAAAGTGTTTTTTCAGAATATTTATATCGAAAATTATGGGAGGATTAAGGGATGGATGTGTTAAAGGCGTCGTTGGAAATGTGTATCCTTTTTCCAGCAGCAGTTCTTTGCTATCTGCCGATGGAGAGAGAAATAACGGTAGATAAAAGAAAGCTGGCTATTATTTTAAGTATAGTTTTCTTTGTAAATGCTTGGGCAAGTGGATTTTTACTGGCAAGGTGGCAGCTACCGTCAAATTTCATTCTTTTGCCGGAGGTGATAGTGTTTTTTCTAATTTATAAAAGAACAGTGGACGTTGGCTTGTGTAAAAAATTTTTTGTTTATTTAAGTACAGGAACAATCGTGTCTTCAGTGACAGCGGTTGTCAATGTAATTGATATAGCTCTATATCCGGAAAAAGCAAGGGAACTGTGGTTTGAACCCTTTAGCACAGCACTTCAGATTATAATTTGCTTTTTGATTGCCATAGTAATCTGGAAGCTGGCACGAAAGAAGATGGATTGGATGATGGAGTATGAGGAAGATCCAAAGATGTGGGGATTTGCCTGCATGGCACCTTTAGCATGCCTTCTCATTAATATCTATCTTGTCCCACTTGATCCGGATGTTTTGATGTGGGGGAGAATGAAACAGATTTATGTCATTTTGTCCATCGCTTTGATGTCTGTAGTCATCGCTTTTTATTGTTTATTTTATAAAATATTATATGCGGCCTATGAAAAGAGCAGGTTGGAAGAGAAAAATCACTATTTGACACTCCAGTCAGCTCAATATCATATTTTGCAGGAGAGAATGGAGGAGACAAGACGAGCCAGACATGATCTTCGGCATAATATTTTGATGGTGGATCAGCTGATTGCCAAGGAAGCATGGGAGGAATTAAAACAGTTTCAGAAAAAACGAAGAGATACAATTGAACGGGAAGCCCCACATTTTTGTGATATTCTTGAAATAGATAGTCTCCTTTCTTATTATTGGGAACAGGCGGTGAATGCCGGGATTTCATTTAAAGCGGAGATAAAATTGTGGAAGTCCTTTCCGGCAGAAATCATCGATTTATGTATCGCCCTTTCCAATCTTCTGGAAAATGCACTAGAGGCATGTGCCAGAAACAAAGAGCCTGGTTACATCGAGGTGAAACTAAAGCAGCAGGGAAAAACCGTTTTTTTTCTTGTAGAAAATAGTTTTGACGGAAAAGTGAAGAAAAAGAATTCCCTCTTTTTATCGTTGAAGCGTGAGAATAGTCCGGGAATGGGCCTCCAATCTGTGGAAAAAACAGCGAAAATGCTCGGTGGAGATATGCAGATATATAATGACGAAGCGAAATTCAGAGTATTTGTCACATTTAAAATTACCAGCAAGTGAGTTTTGTCTGGGTCGCAGGCAGATTGGCAGCAGAATAAGAATAGATATTGAAAATAGAGTTTCAGTGTGATACACTAACAAAGCTGTAAAAAAGAAAAGAGGGATGAGATATGGCATATTTCCCCATGTTTATAGATTTAAAAGGAAAACGCTGCGTCATAGCCGGAGGCGGAAAGGTGGCCTGCCGGAAAGCAGAAAGTCTGTGCAGGTTTGAGGCACAGGTGGAAGTGATTGCTCCGGAGATTTGTCCAGAGTTAGAAGCATTCGAAGATTCTAACCGGGAAATCTCATTTCAAAAAAGAGCCGTTGAAAGAGAAGACCTTGTTGGAAGCTTTCTTGTGATCGCAGCAACAGACAGCCGGAAGGTCAACCGGATGGTGAGTGAATTTTGCCGTGAGGAAGACATTTTCGTAAATGTGATTGATAGTCAGGAAGAATCGACTTTTGTATTCCCTGCCACTCTAAAGCGGGAAGATATCAGTGTTGGAATCACAACCTCCGGCAGCAGTCCCTTCCTTTCTTCCTCCATTCGAAAAACAATAGAAAAGGCAGTACCAGAATATTACGGAGAACTCTCGAAATCATTAGGAAGAATTAGAGAAAAGGTAAAGGCAGAAGTGCCATTAGAATCGGACAGAAGAAAGATTATGAAGTGGGTCACCCAGACCGGGTTAGAGAAAAAAGAGGTTCTTTCGGCAGACGAGGTAGAGCAGATTATCAAAAAAATACAACAGACGGATGACGAAAACCAGACAAAGGATGTAAACCAGACAGGAAAGAAGCAGAAGAAGATATGATAGAACTAGTAGAAAATCAAAGAGACACGGAGACCTATCTGCGTCTTAGGGATGCCGTTGGATGGAGAAAGCTTACCGAAACGCAGGCACAAAAAGCATTGGAGAACAGCCTGTATGTGTTGACTGCCTATGAAGATGGGGAGCCGATCGGAATGGGGCGAATCGTGGGAGATGGTGCAGTCATTTGCTACGTGCAGGATTTAATTGTGGTACCCGCTGCCCAGAGAAGCGGTGCCGGTGGAATCATACTGGAAGCATTAAAAAAGTATGTGGAAAAAGAAGGAATCCCAGGAACCCGCATGATGTTTGATTTAATGTGTGCAAAAGGCAGGGAGGAATTTTATAAAAAACACGGCTTTCT
>JAUNBT010000325.1 GCA_030526985.1 Lachnospiraceae bacterium
GTTTAGGATTCTCAACGCCACCAGATTTTTTCAATGCAAAAAACGACTTCCATCCCTTGTCAAGAAGCTTACAAACTTCCTGTGCCGTCTGTGATGGTAGTTGTTTAAACCACAACTCATCTTTGTGGACTTTCTTTTGATAGTACCAGTTAGGATACTGCTCAATATTTAACTTTTGATAGTGAAGTCTTTCATAATTGCAAACATTCCAAAGCTTGTATGCTGCGTAGCACATATGCCCAACAATATTAGATTCATTATCTGTTAAGTGAATTTTTGTTTTACGTGACAGCAGCATATATATCACCTCCTATTAATAAGATTTGCTTTGGTGTTCAATATATCGTTTGATATTATCTTCTGATACAGAACCTATGGTTTCACAATAATAGGAATGATTCCATAATTCGCCTCGCCATAGCTTTGAACGGATATTAGGAAATTGCTCAAATAACTTTCTTCCTGTAATACCTTTTAAATATTTAACTATGGTAGTGACTGATAATTTAGGTGGTGCAGTAATAAAACAATGAACGTGGTCACACTCACCGCATTCAAATAATTGAACTGTAAACCCTTTATCATCAGCAATTTGCTGAACCAAATCCTGTAAATAAGACTCCACTTCATGCGTTAATATTTTACGTCTGTATTTAACAGACCATACCACATGGTAGTTGATATTGCACACAGAGGTGCGGTAATGTATTAGGTTTTCTTTCATACATATAGTATACTATACGAGATGAATAAAAACAATAGGGAAGATTTAAAATCTTCCCTTAAACGCTTTCATCTCGGATATTGAATAACCGAGGATTCCCGCTTGTTCTCCTAAAGATGAATTACCAGATTGTCCCGTTGCAACAACCGTCAACCTAATTGGGAGCAAATGGAAATTACTCATTATCAGAAATTTATTGCAAAGACCTTGGCGTTTTAATGAATTAAAAAGAGATTTAGAAGGAATCAGTCAGAAAGTTCTTACCGATAGTCTTAGATCAATGGAAGAGGATGGGCTTATTACTCGCACCGTATTTCCTGAAGTTCCTCCCAGAGTTGAATATGCTTTAAGTGATTTGAGCCATACATTAAAACCGATTCTCGATTCTATGGTTGAATGGGGAAATGCATATAAACAGATGTAAAACAAGAAAGATGGCAAAATCCATCCACAGATTTTGCCATCTTTTCTTCATTACTATAATTGTCTTATTCATCTTCCTCATCAAATGCCTGCTCAATATCGCCATCTTCATCCATAAATATAATATCACCTACTGCAAACTGTTCTGTTTCCATAGTTCCAATGGGGACATTAACCATTTGTTCTTCCCCGCGATTATTATTAATTATAATACGATAGTCATCGGATGCGTCATTCTTTTCTATTGACTTGATTGTGTATCCTTCTTTTTCAACTTGTTCCTTCACGGCTTTGTCTTTGGCTATTCCAATCATCATTCCTATCAACATACCGAAACAAATCCCCATTGGAATTCCCAGTTTTTCAACAGCCGTCCCCAAAGCGACACCAAAACACATGCCAAGAGACATTCCCAGCGCCATATTATCCGTCGTTTTTCTCATTCTTGAATTTCCTTTCCTCCGTATCATCCCATTTTACACATCATCACGCTTGAAAGTTATATTACTCAATTCTCTCAGAAATTTGTTTCCAGGTTTCCTTTGACAAAAAGCTTTCATCGGCATTGCATTCCATTTCCAGATATCTGTGAAACGGAATGCTAAAGGACAGCAAATCTTTGTTAATTACTTTTCTGGCAAGTTCAGGCGTCTTTTTGTAAAATTCGCCTGCTTTGGGACCTTTGCCTCCGATAGAGAGAAAATATTCAATTGTTCCAAGTTCAAAGGGCTGAAATCCGGTGCCAGATTTTCCTCCCGGACACCCCACTGTTTTACGACTCAATGCGGCTATTTTTCCATTTGATGCTGCTCGCAACATCGCAATAACACAGTTCCATGTACCTTCCTTAAAATGCAATGCGTTTTCCGGTAGTGTATCAGATTTCACAATTGCAACTGGGTGATTTTTTAATTTGATATATTTCGCAATTTTACTTTCCATACTTTTCCTCTAAACTCCGATTTTTTTCTGAATTCTTTTTATTATATCATACTTCCTGTTTCATTCCACTGCTAATCTCAATAAAAGATAGTTGTATTGAATTTACGCTGTATTTCCTAGAACTCAGTATAATAACCCAGTATAAAACAGACGAATGCATGGACATTTGACACTACGATAATTTACTAACACGTAACAGTTCAGCCTTCAGCTGAACTCCAGAATTTTGATACAAAGCATATTGGCGTCCATGAATGAAGATGAAAATTTCGTATGGGCAAATAGACATGTCTCTCTCAATTTTGCCCCTGATATGGAATTTTTTACCACAAAACCATGAAAATTTGTGGCTTATAACCGCAATTTTTCTAATATAGAGTGCTTTATCTCCCTCTTGCCCACAATTATGAATTTTTGTGGGCAAAACAAGCTTTTTTCTCTTCCCTTGGAAAATGAAAGTCTATAATGTACCCCAAGAGGTGGACTACACCTGTAATTCAGCTTTCGACTTTAGTAAATAGAACTGTTTGATCTTTCATAGATATTTTACCAACTTGATAGCCATATTCCGTAAGCTCCTTTTTGTATTTCAAAAAAGAATGGTCTATAGCAATCCCAGCTATTTCAGCTATTTCATCAAAGGTCAATTTGAAAGAATGATTTCCACTATCCTGTACATATTTCCATAAAGCATCGTATTTACTCATCACATTTCCCCCTCTGTAAATTCAAATTTTTCTCTAACCTTTCCCAATTATAACATATTTTTCACACAACACAATCAAATTTATATTTACCTATATACAGAATGATACAATGTAGTCCCATAATCAAGAATGTCACTTAATTCTTCATTATTGGAAACCTCAGCACCACTATCCTCATAAACAATGGACATACTGCCATCCGCATTCACTCCCGTCCAGATTAAGCAAATATTTTCCCCATCAACCCTAGTATAACAGTTTATCGTTTTGT
>JAUNBT010000038.1 GCA_030526985.1 Lachnospiraceae bacterium
GGAGGGGCGGTTTTGTTTCTTTTTGGGGAAGTGTTTAATCAAATGTCCGAATCGATCTTTCAGGAGGTTGAAAATTGAAGAAAAGCGGAACTGGCGGCTTCCCGCGCCAAAGAAGAGGCCGATCGGGCCAATCAATTTAAAAGTGTTTTTTTGGCCCAATTCAGCCATGAAATCAGGACGCCTTTAAATGCGGTAAGAGGGTATCTTTGGCTTTTGCAGGAAACATCCCTTTCTAAAGAGCAGGAAAATCAGGTTGAAGAGATGGAATTGGCTTCCGGGAAGCTTTTACAGGTCATAAACCATATTTTAGACTATTCAAAAATCGAGGCCGGAAAAATGCTTTTGAAAAAAGAAGATTTTTCCCTTAGAATGGTAGTAGATGAAGTAGAGCATATGCTTTTTAATGAAGCGTCCATGAAAAATATCCGTTTAAAAATGAAAGTCGAAAAGGAGGTACCGGATTTTTTACAGGGAGACGAAATCCGGCTTCACCAGCTTTTGCAGAATCTTATCTATAATGGAATCAAATTTACAAAAGAAGGGGAAGTGAGCCTTCTTGTACAAAGAAAAGAAAGTCAGAAGGATTGCTGTACCCTTGGATTTTATATACGGGATACGGGAATTGGAATTCCAAAGGATCGTTTAGAAAAGGGATTTGAGCCTTACAGCCGAAATTACCGCGCTGGTACAGATGGAACAGAGGGGACTGGGTTAGGTCTTGCAATTAGCCGGGAGATTATCCGCCTTGCCAGTGATAACCGGTATGATTTACGGGTGGAAAGTCAGGTTGGGAAAGGAAGTTGTTTTTCTTTTTCTATGGATTTTCCTGTTATTTCAAAGGAAGCCCCGGTTGCTTTTCTTGAGGCAAAGAAAAAGAGGAAAAAGCAGGCAGCGCCAGGAAAAAGACCGATATTAAAACAGGAAAAGATTCTTCTTGTGGAGGATAATCCGGTTAATCTGAAATTGGAGAAAAGAATTTTAAATCAATTAGGCTATGAAGCCGATGTGACAGATCAGCCGGAACAAGTGGAAGATATGGTTTTACAAAAAGACTATGATTTGATTCTGCTTGACATTGGGATGCCCCGCCTGAATGGTTATGAACTGGCAAGAAGATTGAAAGAACAGGAAAAAAATCGTCATATCCCAGTGATTGCTTTATCCGCATACCGGAAGCAGGATGTGAAATCCCATATATCCAACGGGGAAATTGATGATTATCTGCCAAAGCCGGTAGAACCGGAGCAACTGAAGGAAAAAATAGCACTTTATCTGGGGGAAGAAAAGGAAAGCAGCGAATACGTTGACTTTTCGAAACTCATTGATTTTCTGAATGGAGACCGGGATGCAGTGAGGGAATTAATTACTATTTTTCTGGAAGATAAAAAAGACGAAGACAAAAGAATTGAACAATATCTAAAAGAACGGAAACAAAAAGAGGCCCATGACAGGATTCATTCTTTAAAAGGTGTCAGTGCAAGTATGTATTGCTATCCTTTAAGAGACAGCTGTAAAAAGCTGATGGATCTTCTTGAGACAGGCGAAGTCCCGAAAGAGGAGATAGAAGTATGGAAAGAGGTTTTTCGGATGACATATGATGTTTTAGAGAAATACAAAAGGATAAAATAGGACCTTAAGCCCGCATAAGAAAGGATAATGTTTTATGTATAAAGTATTGATCGTAGAGGATGAACTGGCAATCCGGTTTATTTACCGGAACATGAAAGAATGGAAAGAATATGGATTTGAAATCTGCGCGGAGGCGGAAGATGGAAAAAAGGCAATGGAACTTTTGCAAAAGGAGCATTTTGACCTTATGCTTTTAGATGTTGTACTCCCTAATATGGACGGATTGGCACTGCTAGAAGAGTTAGAACGGAAAAATATCGCAGTGACAACGGTAATTGCCAGCACATACAATGAATTTGAATATGCCAGAAAGGGAATGCAGCACGGTGCAATGGACTATCTGGTAAAACCGATTCAAAAAGAAGAGCTTGCGGCCTGCTTAAAAAAGATCAAAAAGAATCTGGAGACAGATTATATAAAGGGAGAGGAACACCGTCTTCTTTTGGCGTGCGGATTGGATTTAGATGATTCCTTTGTAAGAAAGTTAGAAAAATATGTAGAAGAACAGGGAGAATTAATCTTGGGAAATCTGGCAGATTACTATGGGTTTAGCAAAGACTATTTTGGGAAAATATTTCGCCAAAAGGTAGGAATGACTTTTCAGCAATTTGTTATGAAATATAAGATGGAGCAGGCAAAACGGTTGCTGCTTGTATCCAACTATAAAATATATGAGATTTCGGACCAGTTAGGCTACCGAACAACAGACTATTTTACTAAACTATTTCGGGACTATACAGGGATGTCACCGCAAAAATACCGGAAAACTAGGGGGAAAAACACTGATTTATAGTGGAAAATGGCGGTTTGTTACCGTATTAAAGTGATATTGATTATGCTATAATTTTGTTAAATAAAAAAGAGATATTTGACAAAAGGATTGGCAAAGGGGCTGAATGCAGAGGAATTTCAGCCCTTTTTTTGAAATCACGAGTGAATCTGTCGAATATGGCTTTAAATGAAGTCCAGCTAAGAAATGTCAATAGGTAAAGTGAAAAATGTTAAAAAAATTTTTTTCAAGCAGTTGATGTAAAAAAGGGTAACTTTAATAAGCCCACCTATGTGGAAATTTTTATAATTCACAAGAACCTGTTAAGCAACGTTCTGTGCCTTGTCAGTATGTTCTGCCTGATATCGCTTGCAGTGCTCCTGAGGAGTGATGAGCTCAAACGGTTTATTGTCCCGTAGCATAGCAAAAATGATGTTGCAGATTTTATGCATGACAGCTCCGACAGCCACGTTTTTCTTCTTGCTTTTGCATTTATCGGCATAATAGCTATGGATGACTGGATTTACCGGTGCTTTTGTCCCTTTATCCACCTTAAGGTTATTAAGCGCCACCATATGCAGGATACGTCTGGCAAGGCTGGAACCCCTCTTTGACATGTGGACTTTGTCACCGTTGAACTTTCCGGACTGCTTTACGGCAGGATCCAGACCGAAGTAGGCATAAAGCTTCTTTGGGGAAGGGAACAGGTCAAAAGAGCCCATTTCAGCAATCAGGACGGTCGCACTTAGGAAGCCGATGCCCCGTAGGGACTGGAGAAGGAAGATACGGTCATAGACCGGTGTCCCTTCCATCTTGTCAACAGCCTTATGCAGCTCTTCCAGTATGCTGTCCAGGTGCGCCTGGTATTCCTGGTAGGTTTTTATGTACAGCCGGATACGGAGGGCGTTGCTTGGAAGGGCACGTCCAAAGACAGCGGCATCCTTTGCAGCAGCGTATAGAGTATCATATTTGGAAAGGGCATATTTTTTGCCGAAACGTGCTGTATTGCGTATCGTTTCCACAAGCTCATCCTTTGAGGCGGCAAGCATGTCCGCAGCAAGAGGGTAAGCTTCCAGGAGTTTTAAGGATGTCTGTGTCGTGACCTTACTGAACACATTCAGATATGCGGGAAATGACACTTTGAGTTCCGCAGTAAGCTTCAGTACAACGGCGGACTGCAGGTCCTTGAAATAATAATAATCACGCACGAGATTACGCAGATCAATGACTGCGTCATCTGGGACAATGGAAGTCTTAAGAGAGGCATCCAGACCGACCTTGGCAGCTTTTTTTGAATCAAATTTATCATTATGTAGTTTCCTTACGTTCATATTTGTGCTATTCTTAGTGATGATAGGATTAATGACGGAGCAGTCAAACCCCTTATCACGAAGGAAGTACAGGAGCGGGATGTGATAAATCCCGGTGGACTCAAGGAAGCAGCGGCTTTCGAGGGAATACATCTCTTGTGCTTCCTTTATTTTTGTGACAGCGAACTCACGGGAGCCAGGATCAGAGTGGATGATCTTAAAAGGTTTTCCGGTGAGGACACCATTAGGGAGCATGATGGACATCCAAGAGAAGTCTGCGCCGACATCAAGCCCGACTGAGAGGTAAGAGATGCTTTCCAGCATCGTAAGTACTTTTTGGTATTTCATGGTTTTATCCTTTCTGACAGGTATCCATTTCCAAAAGGCGGATACACAACCTAGCGGCTTATACAGGTATAGCCTGGGGCTTCCCAACCAGCCAAAGCATAAATCACCACCGAATGGATTGACAGACTTTCTAAGAGGTTTCACCAGTGGAAAACCACCGGTTCCCAAGGAGGAAACGTCAATGATCCTGCCTTCGATGATTATACCTCAATACTAAGCCTGGTGTATTATGGAAGCCGCAGACATGATAAATAATTTATAATTTCGAGAACCTCTGATGGAGGGGAACCCTCCTTCGGTGTCTACACAAATATATTTAGATTGGACTTTGTAACTATTAATCAGTAGTCATTCTTGACTACATCATTATTATACTAGGAGGAGAAATAATGAACAAAAAGAAACTTTTGGCATTGGCACTCAGTACTGTTATGGCAGTTACCATGCTTGCTGGATGTGGCGGAAGCGGATCAAGCGAAGATTCCACAGGTGCCGCAGCAGAGGGAAGCGGAAGTGGACAGGATACGTTGACAGTAGCAATGAGCTCTGATGCAACCTCTCTTGACCCGGTTGCAGTAAATAACGTATATTCATCCAACATTATGCAGCAGATGTACAGTACATTGGTAAACCTTGATGAGGATGGTAATGTAGTACCAAATCTGGCAGAAAGCTATGAAGTATCCGATGATGGACTTACTTATACCTTTAAATTAAAACAGGGTGTTAAGTTCCACAACGGAGACGAGATGAAGGCAAGCGACGTTGTATTTTCTTTAAAGAGAGCGCAGGCAGCCGCTGCAGTATCTCATATCTTTGGTGATATTGACCCGGATAGCTTTGAGACACCGGATGATTACACAGTTACATTTAAGACAAACGTTGCAAATACCGGATTTATCTTTGGTCTGGCTCATACAGGCGGCGGAATCGTATCTGAAAAGGTTGTAACCGAAGCTGGTGACAATTACACAAATGAACCAATCGGAACAGGTCCATTTAAATTTGTAAGCTGGTCAAAGAATGACACAATCGAGTTAGAGAGATTCGATGATTACTTTGGCGAAGCACCTGTATTAAAAACAATGACATTTAAGATTATCACAGAGGCTACAAACCGCGCAATCGAATTAGAGAGCGGCGGAGTTGATATGGCATTTGATATCTCTACCAATGACATTTCCCGTGTGGAAGAAAATTCTGAACTTCAGTTAGTAAGAATGGTAGATAACCAGACAACATTCTTTGCATTTAACTGTGAGAAAGAGCCATTTAACGATCAAAGAGTACGTCAGGCAATCGCTTATGCAATCGATACAACAGGTGTTGTAGATGCAGTATGGCGTGGTGTTGGACAGGCTGCAGTAGGCCCAATCGCACCGAATGTAAAATATTTTGACGATTCTTTAACTGCACATGAGTACAATGTGGAAAAAGCAAAAGAACTCTTGGCAGAAGCAGGATATGAGAATGGATTTACCTTCACAATCTCTACAAATGAGAGACAGGAAAGAATTGATATGGCTACGATTATTCAGAGCCAGTTAAAAGAAGTAGGCATTACAGCTGAGATCGAAGTATTAGAATGGGGCGCACTGCTTGAGAAGGCAGGAAACCGTGAGCAGGATGTTATGATGGCAGGTTGGACTTGTCAGACTCCAGACCCTGACATGGCAGTATATGCACCTTTCCACAGCCAGAAAAACGGACAGGTTGGAAACAACTACGCAAACTTCGGAAGCGAAACAGTGGACGCACTCTTAGAGCAGGGAAGAACAACAGTGGACTCTGACGAAAGAGAGCAGATATATCATGATATCCAGGCAGCAATCAACGAAGAATGCCCATGGGTATATCTGAATAACGGTGAGGTTGTAGTAGGCGCGAAAGCAAATCTGACCGGATTTACACCGACACCATATGGTTACCACTCATTATACAATATTTCATTTAAGTAAGAATCATCTTCTGAGGGGGAATCCGATGGATTCCCCCTTTATCATTTCACAGGAAATGCTTTAAGAGAAAGGAGGGTGCGTATGTTAAAATACGTTGCCAGGAGAATACTGATGTTAATACCGGTGCTTCTTGGTGTTACATTTATTGTATTTTCCCTGATGTACATAACCCCTGGTGATCCTGCCAAACTGGTGCTTGGTGATACGGCAACCGAGGAGGCATTAGAAGAATACAGGGAAGAACAGGGATTAAACGATCCGTTTTTGGTAAGATACGGAAATTACATGAAAAATCTTCTCCTTCATGGAGATATAGGAACATCCTATGCGACGAAAAAACCGGTTATCCAGGAAATCTCAGAATGTTTCCCGGCTACCGTAAGGCTTGCCTTAAGTGCGATGCTGGTTGCAGTGGTTTTGGGAATTCCAATTGGAATCATATCGGCGGTGCGGCAATATTCCATTTTCGATATGGTGTCGATGGGATTTGCTTTGATCGGCATATCCATGCCGGTGTTCTGGCTAGGTCTTTTACTGATTTTGTTTTTCTCAGTTCAGTTAAAGATTTTGCCGTCCTCCGGTTATGACACCTTTGCACATATGATTCTGCCAGCAATCGCATTAGGAGCCCAGTCCGTTGCGGTTATTACCCGTATGACCCGTTCTAGTATGTTAGAGGTCATCAATAAAGATTATATCCGTACAGCAAGGGCGAAAGGGCAGAAGGAATTAAGCGTAATTATTAAACATGCACTTGGAAATGCACTGATTCCAATTATAACTTCTGTGGGACTTCAGTTTGGAGGACTTCTCGGTGGTGCCGTGCTTACAGAGTCGATCTTCTCTATTCCAGGTATTGGACGATTGATGGTAGATTCTATTAAGATGAGAGATTATCCGGTGGTACAGGGCGGAGTATTGATTATTGCCATTGCATTTTGCTTTGTCAATCTGTTCGTCGATTTGCTCTATGCCTTTGTAGATCCGAGAATCAAGGCACAATATAAATAGAAGGGAGAGACCAGCATGGAAGAAAAAAGAAGATTTGCAAGATTAAAAGAAATGTGGAGCCGTCTTTCCCAGAATAAATTGGCTGTGTTTGGACTGATTGTTATTGTTTTGCTGGTTATTGTGGCAATCTTTGCCCCAATCATCGCACCTTATGGATACGATGAACAGAATCTGCAGAATGCATTTCAGTCACCGGGAAACGGTTTTTTGTTTGGAACGGATGAATTTGGACGAGATATTTTCAGCCGTGTTGTATACGGAACAAGAATTTCGCTGCTGATTGGTTTCGTAGCAGTTGCAATCGCAGTTGTAGTCGGAGTACTTCTTGGAGCAATTTCCGGTTACTATGGAGATAAGGTTGACAATGTTATTATGAGATTGATGGATATCGTACTTTCTATCCCTCAGATTCTGCTTGCGATCGCAATTGTGGCAGCACTTGGAAATGGATTATTTAACCTGATGATTGCAGTAGGAATTTCCTCGATTCCTCAGTATGCCCGTATTATCAGAGCCTCCGTTCTTTCCATCAAAGATCAGGAGTTTATTGAGGCTGCAAAAGCGGCCGGATCCAGCGATTTCAGGATTATTTTTAAACATATTATTCCGAACTGTTTAGCACCGATTATTGTACAGGCGACTCTGGGTGTTGCTTTGGCAATCCTTACAGCAGCCGGACTTAGCTTTATTGGATTGGGAATTTCTCCGCCGACACCGGAATGGGGCTCTATGCTTTCCTCTGGAAGAAGCTATATCAGAGATTATTCCTACATGACATTATTCCCAGGACTTGCCATCGTACTTACCATTTTTGCACTGAATGTATTGGGTGACGGACTCAGGGATGCATTAGACCCGAAATTAAAGAAATAGGAGGTGACAGCAATGGAAAAAAACGAGAAAAAATTACTGGAAATTAAAGATCTTACCGTAGAATATCATACAAACAGCGGCGTGGTTCATGCAGTTACCGACTTAAATCTTTCAATCGGATATGGAGAAACTTTAGGTTTTGTAGGCGAAACCGGAGCAGGAAAAACGACAACCGCTTTAAGTGCCATGAACCTACTCCCACATCCACAGGGAAAAATCATATCTGGTTCCATTCAGTTTGAAGGGGAAGAAGTAATCGGAAAGTCCCAGCGGGAAATGACGAAGATCAGGGGCGATAAGATGTCCATGATCTTTCAGGATCCAATGACTTCCCTAAACCCGGTTATGACGGTAGGAGAGCAGATTGCAGAGGTAATCCGGATTCATGAAAAAACCAGCAAGTTAGATGCAATGGAAAAAGCCGGCGATATGCTTGAGACAGTAGGAATCCGCCGGGAGAGAATTAATGACTATCCGCATCAGTTTTCCGGTGGTATGAAGCAGAGAGTGGTAATTGCCATTGCACTGGCATGTAATCCACAGCTTTTAATTGCCGATGAGCCGACAACGGCGTTAGATGTAACCATTCAGGCTCAGATGTTAGAGCTTATGAAAGAATTGAAAGTAAAATATGATACATCCATGATTATGATTACCCATGACCTGGGAATTGTGGCTGAAATCTGTGATAAGGTTGCCATTATGTATGCCGGAAATGTTGTAGAATATGGTGATAAAGTAGATATTTACACAGATGAGAATCCTCATCACCCATATACGATCGGCCTTTTTAAATCCATTCCGGATTTATTTGAGGAACAGGAAGAATTAGAGGTAATTAAGGGACTCACACCAGACCCAACCAATCTTCCGACAGGCTGTACGTTCCACCCCAGATGTCCGAAGGCGTGTGAACGCTGTGCCAAAGAGGTTCCGTCTCACTATGAAGTAGCTCCGGGACATACCATCAGCTGCTTCCTGTATGAAAATATGACACAGGAGGAAAAGAACAATGGCTGAAACAATTATTGAAGTAAAAAATCTAAAAAAATATTTTAAAACCAAAAAAGGAATGCTCCATGCCTTAGATGATGTGAGCTTTTCCATTAAAGAAGGAGAGACCTTAGGCTTGGTTGGAGAATCCGGATGTGGAAAGTCCACAACAGGAAGAGCCATACTTCGTCTTCATGAGCCAACCAGCGGAGAAGTTATTTTCCGGGATACAGACGTAGTCGCATTAGATAAAAAACAGATGAAAGAAATGCGTAAAAAAATGCAGATTGTATTTCAAGATCCTTACTCTTCCTTAAATCCAAGACTAAATGTACAGGAATTGATTTCGGAACCTCTTTTGGTAAACCATATCTACAGCAATAAAAAAGAGATGGAAAACCGTGTCAAAGAGGTAATGGAGATTGTAGGTCTGGAAAAACGTCTTACAAAATCCTATCCTCACGAATTAGACGGTGGACGCCGTCAGAGAATCGGTATTGCCAGAGCACTTTCCATTAATCCGGAATTTATCGTAATGGACGAACCGGTTTCCGCCCTGGATGTAAGCGTACAGGCTCAGATTTTAAATCTGATGAACCAGCTGAAGAAGGATTTGGGACTGACTTACTTATTTATTTCCCATAATTTAAGCGTAGTAAAGCATGTCAGTGACCGAATTGCAGTTATGTATCTTGGAAAGATTGTAGAGCTTGCTCATTATAGAGAAATCTTTGCGAATCCGGTACACCCTTATACCCAGGCACTTTTGTCTGCAATTCCGATTGCAAAGCTGAATGTGCAGAAAGAACGAATTATTCTGGAAGGGGACGTGCCTAGTCCGGTGGACCCTCCAAAGAGCTGCCGTTTCTGCGGACGATGCCGGTATAAAACAAAACAGTGTGAGGAAGCCGCACCAGAACTTGTAGATATTGGAAATGAACATTATGTAGCCTGCTATCTGGCACAAAAATAAGAGAGAAGAAATATCAGGAGGAAAAAAATGCTTGATACAAAGTATATGTCTGATTTTTTAGAGGAAATATTGGCAATTGGAAGTACAGCCGGCGATACCTATGACGCCATGGAACGCTGCCGGGAAGAATTTGAAAAGTATGATATGGAGACGGAATACACCAAAAAAGGCGCCATAATCGGATATCTCAAAGGAGAAGATGATTCCAAACAGAGATTGATTTCTGCCCATGTAGATACCATTGGTGCCATGGTAAAAGAAATCAAAGACAATGGACGCCTAAAAATTTCTCTGATTGGAGGATATTCCTTTAATACAATCGAGGGAGAAAATCTCATTGTAAAAACCTGTGAGGGAAAAACTTATACCGGAACCTACCTTCCAGTAAAAGCATCCATCCATGTATTTTCCGATGTTGTAAAAGAAGAGCTTCGTACAGAAGAATCTATGGAGATTCGTCTGGATGAGGATGTAAAAACAGCAGAGGATACTTTGGCATTGGGAATCCGGGTAGGTGATTTTGTGTTTTTTGATACAAGAACAGTTGTGCTTCCAAATGGTTATATTAAATCCCGCTATTTAGATGATAAAGCATGTATCGCCATGGTATTTGGTGCAATCAAATATATGAAAGAAAATGGGTTAAAACCTGCCCATACGATTCAGTTCTACATCAGTAATTATGAAGAGATTGGACATGGTGTATCTCAGTTTGCCCCAGAGGTTGAGGAGCACTTAGCACTCGATATTGGAACAGTGGGACCGGGTCATACTTCCGATGAAAAGAAAGTAACGGTACTTGCAAAAGACAGCCGTACTCCGTATGATTTCCGATTCAGAAACCGTCTGGCTACCCTGGCAAAAAAAGCGGGGATTGGTTATGTTGTGGATGTACATTTCCGTTATGGTTCCGATGCAAGCATCTCTGCCTTGGCAGGACAGGAACCAAACTTTGCCTGCATAGGACCTGGTGTGGAAGCAACCCATCATTATGAGAGAACCCACATCGACGGCATCGAAAATGGCGCAAAACTGATTGTGGAATATATTAGAGAGAAGTAAAGAATTTTATAGGAATTTATGCAGATATGAAAGAAAAGAAGTGGGTTAACTTAACTTACTTCTTTTTTTGTTTTTTTTCTGGACTTGTCCCTAAGGGAAAGGTCTATAGTTATAATAGAACTTGATAAACCAGATTATAAGTATCTGTCCATTGTAAAAAGAAAGGGATGAGTTTTATGAAAGAAAAATTATTCAGTAAAAATGTAGGTGTTAGCTCATTGGTAAATGGAATTGCATTTGCATTAGCAGTGTTGGTGTATCAATTAGTGCCAACAATCAGCAGTTATCAATGGTGTCTATATTGTGGTTTCTTACTGACTGTAGCAATGGGGGCAGACAAAAAGAAATATCCGAATTATGTTGTTAGTCTGATAGCGGGGTATGTATGGGCATTTTTTTATTGGAATTTGGGAACCTGGATTATGATGGCGGGCGTGCCTAGATTAGCGGCATTGATGATTGGAGAATTGGTGTGTACAACAGGGCTTTTGTATACACATTTACATATATTAAAAAATACATTGGCTAATTTTCCACCTTATATGTTTTGTGCAGTAGCAACAATCTATTCTACTGGTGGAACACAAAATATACCTAAGTGTGCAATATCAGTATTTGCAGGTATCACATTGTGCATTGTTTATAACATGTTGATGGAAATCATTCTGGCAAAAATCAATAAAGATGTGTAGTGGTGAAAGAAGGTGTAGAAAATGATGAACATTGCATTTGTATTAAATGGAGAAGAAAAGAATATTGTCTGCGAAGAGAAAATGACTTTATTAAAGTATTTGCGTAATGTAGAATGTATGAAAGGTTCAAAAGAGGCATGTGGAACAGGTCATTGTGGTGCATGCAGTGTAATAATCGACGGAGAATTAAAAAGGTCCTGCATTGTTTTAATGAAAAATGTGAATGGGACGAATGTTGAGACCATTGAAAACGAAGCAAGAGATGGCTCGTTGTCTATAATTCAAAAATCATTTCTTGATGTAGGTGCGGTACAATGTGGATTTTGTACACCGGGAATGATTATGGCCACAAAAGTTCTTTTGAAAAAACATCCGCAACCTACAGAGGCAGAAATCTATGAAGGTTTGAAAAACAACTACTGTAGATGTACAGGATATGTTAAAATAATAGAAGCAGTAAAATTAGCAGCAGCCAGATTAAAAGGAATCGAAAAAACAATAGATCAAATCAGGACTAGAGAGAAAACTTATATTGTGACAGGAGAAGGACAGAATGTGAAAAAACTTTCGGGTTGCATTGGCAATTCAATATGGGATGTAGATGGACCGGCAAAAGTGTCAGGAAGTTTAAAATTCTGTGATGATTATGAAGCTGAGGACTTTGAAGAAGATACTATGTATCATGGGGCATTTGTATGGGCACCGGTTCCAAGAGCCAAAATTCATAAAATAGATTACAAAGAAGCGGAGAACTCTGTAGGCGTACATAAAATTGTAACAGCCGCAGACATACCAGGAAATCCTTTGGTTGGAACATGGACTCCACAGCAAAAAATATTCTGTGATGAGGAAGTTTTTTTTCTTGGAGATGTAATTTTGATGGTTGTGGCGGATACAGAAGTTCATGCAAGGGAAGCAGCTGGAAAAGTCAAGATTGATTATGAAAAAATAGAAGGAATTTATAATATTCCAGACGGATATATGAAAGAGAGTTTCCTTTTACATACAGGAAGAGAGGCTGGAGATGTAGAAGCAGCCAAAAAAAGAGAGGATATTGTAAAGATTACAGTTTCAAAAGAACTGGAACGGCAGGAACATGCGTGCATGGAACCAGAATCGGCTATTGGATATTATAAAAATGGAAAAATGCATTTGTATACCTGTACACAGTCCCCGTTTGAAATCAGAAGAATGCTGGCAAATAATCTTAACATGAAAGAAGATGATGTCCGGGTCGTTGCGACACCGTTAGGGGGAGGGTTTGGCAGTAAATGTGACTCTGTCATTGAAGCCCAGACTGCAGTGGCGGCATATGTATGTGATAAACCGGTTAAAGTTACACTTAGCAGAAAAGAATCTTTGATTGCTTCATCAAAAAGACATGGATACCATACGGATTATGAGATTGGGTTTACTCCAGAAGGAAAATTTGAATATATTGATTGTAAAATGTTTTCCGACGGAGGGCCTTATGAAACAGAAAGTTATGGTACATTGATGACAGGATGTTTGATGGCTGGTGGCCCCTATAGTGTAAACAATGTGAGCATAGAAGGAAGTGCAATTAAAACAAATAATGTTTTAGGGGGAGCATTTCGGGGATACGGTATTAATCAGGCGGCTGTGTCAATTGAAACGGCTATCGATATGATGGCAGAAAAATTAAAGATGGACCCATTTGAAATAAGAAGAATAAACGGAGTGAAAGCCGGAAGTTATTCTGTTGGAGGAGAGCTTCTAAAAGATAGTGTGGGATTGATGGACACAATTAATGAGTGCGAGAAGAAATTGAAGAGAGTGTTAAAGTCATATGAAAATCAATATCCTCAAGGAAGTAAAGTAATAGGGTATGGGGTGGCCAGCGGCTTTAAAAATGTCGGAGTTGGAAAAGGAATCTTTACAGATGACGGGGCGTGCAAGCTTACGCTAAAAGGTGATGGACGTCTTGAAATGATTTGTTCCGGGACTGATATGGGGCAGGGATTTCGAACGGCGATGGTTCAAATTGCGGCACATAATCTGCAGATGAAACCGGATAATATAGATATTATAATTGGAGATACAGATCTTACGATACCAACAGGACAATCAGTAAGTGAAAGACAGACATTATGTGGTGGAAGAGCGGTATATGAGGCTTGTGAGAATTTAAAAGAGGAATTGAAAAACAATCCGTGGAAACCAGGTCAGGAGAGGAAGGCACAATATTATTATCTTACACCGCCAACATTTGCAATCGGTAATTTTGAGGGGGCAAAAGAAAAAGGTGTACCATATCGTAATTTTCCAGCATATGCTTATACAACACAGGCGGCCGTTGTTGAGGTGGATAAAGAAACAGGAAAAATAAAATTATTGCATGTTGTTGCAGCACATGATGTAGGGCGAGCAATTAATCCACATATTATTGAAGGTCAGTTAGAAGGCTCTTGTTCTATGGGACAGGGTTATGCTTTGACAGAAGGGTATCCCTGTAAAGATGGCTACCCGGTGAAAAAGCTTTATAAAGAATTAGGTTTGCCAAAGGCAGAGGATACGCCAGACTATGACTTGATTCTAATAGAGGATCCAGAACCAACAGGACCATATGGTGCAAAAGGGATTTCCGAGGTTGCAACTGTTCCAATGACACCAGCAATTTTGAATGCCATATATAATGCAATTGGGGTACGAATCAACAAAATGCCAGTTACACCAGAAGTGATAAAAGAAGCGTTACGTACAGGAAAGTGCGATGTCCCAACTGTGGATGAAATGATAAGAACAGGAGAAAGATTAAATTAAAATGTTTACCGTGAAAGAAGTTTGCAATTTGACAGGACTATCTAGAAAAGCAATATTATATTATGAAAATATGGGATTGATCCGCCCTTCAAAGCGTTCTGATACAGGATATCGATACTATAGCTATGAAGATGCAGAAGTTCTAAAAACAATTCGCAATCTTCGATCGATTAATTTTTCTGTTGTGGAAATCAAGGAATTATTGACTGCTGATTTTTCAATAAAGGAAGTAAATCATTTTTTTAATAAGAAAAGAAATGATTTACTGACAGAATCAAATGACTACTTTTTTTTATCAAAAAAGGTGGATTATATTGAAAAAATATTTTGCGAGTCTAAAAAGGTTGAAAAAACAGAACTGGAAAGGAAAAAAGATAAGCCGCTTCTGTTGGTATTTAATATGCAAAATGATTTTATATATGGTTGTCTTCGATCGAATACAGTGGAGAAAGTATTATCTCCTATAAAAAATGTTGTAAGTGAGGCGTGGCGAAGAAATATTCCAATTGTACACGTTTGTGATTCTCATTTTCAGGGAATGGATCCGGATTTTGAAATTTGGGGTGACCATGCTATTGAAGGAAGTACAGGTGCTGAAATTATTTCTTCGCTTTTAAATATTCCATTTGAATATATAATCAAAAAACAGGGATATAGTGCATTTTACGATACAAAATTAGATGAAATTTTAAGGTTTTGGAATATTAAACATATCTACATGTGCGGTGTATATACAGAAGCGGCAATTTTACAAAGTACGCTAGATGCATTTAATCGGGGATATAAGGTCTGGCTCATAGAAGACTGTATTACAGGTCATAAAAAACGAGGACATGAAAATGCCATGGAAAACATGGCATCATATTGTCATGCGGGTATTATAGATTCCATTCGAGTCAGTCAGGAGTTTCAAAAAATTTAATAGGAGGAAGTATCATGAAATTATCAACAAACGAAATAACAATTATCAACGGAACTACTTTTCCAACGTTAGCAACTATGAACGCAGATGGAACACCGCATCTCATTGTAACAGGCAAAGCCGAAATCGTAGGGGAAGACTTAGTTTTTGGTATTGGCGGAATGGTGAAGACCCAGGAGAATCTGCTTAAAAATTCAAATGCATGGATGACGTTTACGGATGCACAGCCAAAAGGAATTCGTGTGGCTGGAACTGCAAAAGCGGTAGACGGAAAATTAATTTTTACTCCTTCAGAGGCAGCTGCATTAAACTAAAGTGGTAACAAAACAATGAAATAGTACATATTATACAAAAAAGGGACTGTCGCACTAGTTGATAATCAACAGCGCGCAGCTCCCTTTTTCATGTTTAAATGTCTTTACTTATCTTTTTCTTAATAGCCAGTGCTTTTATACCACTGGCAATAAAAATCACTAAATACAAAATGACAATACACAGAAATCCGATGGTATCCACAGAATGTATTCCGTGATCAATGATTGCACGAATCGAAAAGAATACTAAACCACAAAAAATCAAAATCAAAGGAATCAGTCTTCCACGAAATACACGTTTCAACATCTCCCATCTGGAATTATCGTCGCAAAAAATGCCATCTTCATTTCCCTGCATCTCGGAAACCGGTTTGCGAAAATAACTGTATCCGACAAACTCCATCAGGTATTCCCACCCACAATCTTCGAACATCTTTACATATTCCTCTTTGTGAGAGATTCCTTCCTCATTGTAATCGAGCTGATAGACCACATCCTCCGGCTCGCATGCCTCAAATTTGTAAAAACACATGCCTGAGATACCGGTGAACTTCCATCCCTGTTTGTGCATCTGCCGCAGGTATTCTCCCTCTTTCTCATAATCCATAATTGTAAAATAACGAAATTGTGTTTTTCTATCTTTCATGTCGTTCCTCCCTTGCATTACGGTACAAACGTTCAATTCGCTGAAATTCCAATCGCAAGACTTCCCTGCCAAGCTCTGTGATTTCATAAATTTTCCGCTTCTCCTCCTCACGAATAAATGTAATCAGACCATCCTTTTCCATCTTTGAAAGGCTTCCATACATTGTTCCTGGACTGAGACGAATCTCGCCCTCTGTCATCTTCTCCACCCGCTGCACAATGCCGTATCCATGATTCGGTTCCTGCAGACAAAGCAGAATATAAAATCCGGTTTCTGTCATCGGTACGTATACTTTTCTGATATGTGCATCCATAGGACACCTCCATTCCACTGCTATCCATATTACTACTACCTATCGCACTTCGATATAAGTATTATATCGCACTGCAATATATTTGTCAATAGAAAAGGAAGAGAAAGATGGAAAACGGTGCAGCACACCTATTTTCTATTGAGGATAGTAGTGGTATGAAATAAAAAGTGTGTTATAATGGGAAAGAAGATGGAAACAAATTTGAATTTGTGGAGTACAGAAAATCAAAATAGAGAAAAATCTTTGTAAATGAAGCGAGGTGAGACGAAAAAATGAAGCGATGCATTGCATTTGCCGATATAGTCGCAGAACAAGTGAAATATATAATCGGAGGAATTTATTATGGCTATATCGGAGAAAAAAATATATCCACGCACAGCAGATAAAGAAACTGTCTATCTGAAAAGCGTTGTAACAGATCCTGCTATCACAGTTGGTGATTTTACCATGTATAATGACTATGTTCGTGACCCGCGGGATTTTGAGAAAAACAATGTGCTGTATCACTATCCCATCAATGGAGACAAATTGATTATCGGCAAATTTTGCTCGATAGCTTGCGGTGCGAAATTTTTGTTTAACAGTGCTAATCATACCTTGCGGTCACTATCCACGTACCCCTTTCCGATCTTCTTTGAGGAATGGGGACTTGATGTCAAGGAAATCACCTCCGCATGGGACAATAAAGGAAACATTATTATCGGCAATGATGTTTGGATTGGTTATGAAGCAGTCATCCTGGCGGGCGTTACCATCGGTGACGGAGCGATAATCGGCGCTCGGGCTGTAGTAACAAAGGACGTTCCGCCTTACACGATTGTTGGCGGCGTTCCGGCGAAACCGATTCGCAAACGATTTACAGACGATACGATTAAAAAATTGTTGAAGTTGAAATGGTGGGATTGGCAGGCAGAAAGAATTGCAAGGAATATCCCGGCAATACAGGCGGGAGCTTTAGAAGAATTGGAGTAAACAGGACTGACTGTGATCAGCGCTTTATTCCAAACTCACGATGTGTGTCAATATAACGCTATCCAATATGAGCGCAACACATCCCGACAACTTCCGATTTGTCGCAAAAACATCATAAGCCGGTATAATTACAATTGAATATGCAGTACATAGCCGAGAGGTTTTCTTGATTGAAAATCACTCGGCTATTTTTTTACCCCAAAAACGAAATGAAAGGAGGAAACCCGAATGGACGATAACACTTGCAGCTTTGTCGAGGTAATCGGCGGTGTGACTTTCATCGTAAATGTCAAGCCAGCCGAAAAAGCAAAGCAGACAACCGAGGAGTTCATAAAAGCCTTGATAACAAAGGAAAGTATGGCGTTAGACGCAGATTGCGCTTAACGCCTTTTTCTATTTTCAGCTTGTAATTATGAACTTTTTGAAAAAATGTAGCGAAACC
Organism: Lachnospiraceae bacterium; assembly: GCA_030526985.1. Classification (GTDB taxonomy): domain Bacteria; phylum Bacillota; class Clostridia; order Lachnospirales; family Lachnospiraceae; genus SIG292. The sequence goes on from JAUNBT010000038.1 coordinate 18,012, forward strand.
ACTTGACAGAACGGTGAGCTGTTGCGTGATACAGGCTATCTTTTAGAGAAAAAGGGCTATGAGGTACGGGTGCTTGATTTGCTGAATATGGAGAAAAGCCATTGCTACAATCCCTTTGTGTATTTGCGTGACGATAACGATGTTCAAAGGTTGGTTACAAACTTGTTCAAAAGCACAACGCCGAAAGGCAGTCAGTCAAACG
>JAUNBT010000039.1 GCA_030526985.1 Lachnospiraceae bacterium
TGACGAAATCAGTATTTATTTTTTAAGGGAAAAAAGCTGTGTCATTTGTCTGAAACTGATGAGCCCGATTCTGCCCTTTTCCGCTTTGCGTTCCTGTATTCACGGATATTATATGGGAATGAAAAAGACAATGATTCCCGCCTCCGGACAGTTAATGGAACAGCTTGTCCGGGTAACCGTCATCTGGCTTCTTGCAAATGCCCAATTATCCGGTATTTCTATGCCAGAACCTAAGACTGCCTCCCTTGCAGTCATTGGCATGGCAACAGGAGAAATCGTTGCCACACTTTACACTTTCGCTGGCTATCGGCTAAGCCTTAAGAAAAAGCCCATGGCTTCCTGGTATGAAGTACCTTCAAACAGAAAGCTTCTTTCTTCCATGCTCCACCATGCCATTCCTCTTACTGGAAACAAATTATCCCTTACGATAATTTCCAGTTTAGAATCTATATTAATTCCTGCCATGCTCCGGTTTTATTATCAAGATCAAACCCTCTCTCTTGAAATGTACGGTGTACTTACCGGGATGTCCCTTCCCTTTGTTTTTTTTCCTGCCACCCTTACAAACTCTTTAAGTATGATGCTTCTTCCGGCTATTTCTGAGGCAGCTGCCTTAAAAAATGAGAAACAAATCGGACAGACAACAGGAAAATCCATTCATTTTTGTCTGGTCATAGGGATTTTGGCTCTGTTCACCTTTTTTCTATATGGAAAAGAATTAGGTTCCACTATATTTCATAATGAATCAGCAGGCGATTTTTTATTTATGCTTGCTTTCCTCTGCCCATTTTTATACTTATCTTCCACATGCACCAGCATTTTAAATGGATTAGGACAGACAAAGGATACCTTTTTTTACCATCTGTTGTCCCTTCTTGTCCGGATTTTATTTATTGTAGGGGCTGTGCCCCAGATTGGAATCAAAGGTTACCTGTGGGGTCTGCTCGCCGCATACCTTTTGTTAGTTTTTCTAGAAATCAGAAAAATCCTGCTTTTGGCTGCTTTCCCTTTTCATCCAGAAAAAAGTATTTTGATTCCGGTACTTCTCGGCGTTTTAAGTGCAGTTTTTGCTCATATGGGTGAATTCTATCTTGGAAAGATTCTTTTTGACAACAGACTATTCCGATTAGGTTTTTGTTGTATGATTTTAGCTGTTACCTATCTCAGTGGCCTACTATTACTACACAGACGGACAAAAAAAACTTCGGAATGAACAGCTCTTTTCGCTGTCCGCTTCCGAAGTTTGTTCATTCTATTCCCAATCGAATGGGGTTGCCTGGTATACATAATAATTCAGCCAGTTTGTATAGAGGGTATTGCCATGACACCTCCATGATTTAATCGGTTTATTGTTTGGATTATCATCCTCATAATAATGAACCGGAATCTCAGGATTCATTCCCTTGTCCACGTCCCGTTTATATTCTTTATCTAAAGTCAGAATATCATATTCCGGATGTCCAGTAACAAAGACCTGTTTTCCCTCGTCTCCAATTACAATAAAAGGACCCACTTCATCCGAATCTGCTAAAATGGTCAGATTCGTACAATTGCGTATCTCCCACCGATCCGCCTCTGTATTTCTCGAATGGGGAGCAAAAAAACGATCATCAAAGCCCCTGACGAGTGGAGTTTTCCGATGGAGTGTCCGATGCTCGTAAACGCCGGAAAGCTTCTTTGGAAGATCCTTTTTATGAATTCCGTAATGATAATAGAGCCCAGCCTGCGCTGCCCAGCAGATATGAAATGTGGATGTCACATGAGTCTTTGACCACTCCATAATCTCTACAAGTTCATCCCAGTAATCGATCTCTTCAAAAGCCTTTAATTCCACCGGAGCCCCTGTGATAATTAATCCATCATAACGATGCTCCTTTACTTCATCAAACACAGTATAAAACGCCTCCATATGAGAAGCCGGCGTATTCTTTGACTGGTGCATCTTTGTTCTTAAGAAAAGCACATCCACCTGAAGAGGTGTATTCGACAAGCTCCGCAGTAAATGAAGCTCTGTATCCTGTTTTAAAGGCATTAAATTCAAAATAATAATCTTAAGTGGACGAATATCCTGGGACATGGCTCTGCCCATATCCATGACAAATATATTTTCTTCTTCTAATATTTTTTTTGCTGGCAAATCACTGTCAATTCGTATTGGCATAATCTCACTCCCTATATTTCAACATAATACCTAGTATTCTAACACAGTCCTTTTTAAAAATCAATCAATTCCATAAATTCTTCCTCTGTTAGAATCGGAACCAAAAGTTCTTTCGCCTTTTTATTTTTAGAAGAAGAGGATTTGGAATCATTGTTGATTAAATAACTTGTCTTTCCTGTTACACTGCCTGTTACCTTGCCTCCCAACTCTTCTATTTTTTCCTTCAGTTCCTTCCGGTTGGAAAAATGGGTAAGAGAACCGGTAATGACAAAGATTTTTCCTTCCAATATCTGCTCTTCTTTCTTTTCTTCCGGCACCATAAGAGTAATCTCTTTTAAGAGAGCTGCCACAAGTCTCTGATTATGTTCATTGGAAAAGTAATCTGTCAGACTCGTTCCGATTACTTCCCCAATTCCATCGATTGCCACCAACTCTTCCACGGAAGCTGCCATAATTTTTTCAAAGTCGTAATGGAAATGGCGGCAAATTAATTTTGCATTGGAAAGACCGATATTAAGGATGCCAAGTCCATACAAAAAGTTCGCCATCGGCACCTGCCGTCTGTTTTCGATTGACTGGATAAGATTATCATAAGACTTTTGTCCAAAGCCTTCCATCTCCTTAATCTGCTCCTCATACTGCTTTAAATGATATAGATCAGGAAGCTCTTTTAGAAATTCTTTTTCAATCATCTTATCTAATGTTGCTTCCGAAAGTCCTTCTATATTCATGGCATCCCGGCTGACAAAATGGGCAAATAATTTGATTTTTTTTGCACTGCAGAGTGGATTTGTACAGTAAAGTGCCTTCACTTCATTTAACTCTTTGATTTCTGTCTGACCGCCACAGGCCGGACAATGTTGGGGATAAACAAGATTCCCGCTTTTTGTCATGTTCTCTGCCACCTGAGGAATAATCATATTTGCCTTATAGACACTGATTTCATCCCCGATTCCAAGAGAGAGATTTTCCAAAATACTAATATTATGGAGACTGGCCCGGCTGACGGTTGTCCCTTCTAATTCCACCGGTTCAAAAATCGCCACAGGATTTATTAAACCTGTCCTGCTTGGACTCCACTCCACCTCTAAAAGATGGGTCAGGGCAAGCTCGTCCGCCCATTTAAAAGCAATAGAATTTCTGGGGAACTTTGCCGTCCTTCCAAGGCTTCTTCCATATAAGATATCATCATAAATCAGGACCAGGCCGTCAGAAGGCAGATCCATCTTTTCAATATTTTCTGAAAACCAGCGAATCTGTTCTTCGATATTATTTTGATTCACCATTTTAAAATCGACAACTTCAAATCCCAGTGTGGATAGCCATAAGAAATCTTCTTTTACGGAAACAGATTCTCTTCCCTGTGCGCTCACTAAGGAAAATGCAAAAAAGTTCACTTTTCGCTTTGCCGTAATCTCGTTATTTAATTGTCGGACGGAACCACTGCACAGATTTCTCGGATTTTTATATTTTGCATCTACATCCTCGATGGAAGCATTCATTTTCTCAAAATCAGAATAGCGAATCAAGGCTTCTCCTCGAATGATCAACTCACCTTTAAATGGAATTTTACCCGGAAGATTCACAAATGTCTTCGCATTATTGGTTACGACTTCCCCGATTTCCCCATTTCCTCTCGTAACGGCTTTGTAGAGTTCTCCATCCCGGTAAGTAAGGACAATGGTAAGTCCATCCATTTTCCAGGAAAGGACGCCTTCTTTATCCCCTAACCACTGGGCAAGAGCGGACGGCTCTTTTGTTTTATCAAGAGAAAGCATAGGAGATTCATGTGCTTCTTTTGGAAGTTCACTTAACACCTGATAGCCCACATTTACCGTAGGGCTGTTTCCATAAATAATTCCTGTCTCTTTTTCTAAGGAAATAAGTTCATCATACAGCTCATCATACTCAAAATTCGTCATTATTTCCCGGCTTTCCTGATAATATGCCCTGGAAGCCTGATTCAGAATCTCAATTAATTCCTTCATTCTCTGTTTTTGTTCCATGTTCTGCCTCTCCTTTTGATTGTTCAATCAGGGAGTAAAGCTTTTCCATCTCTCCCTCTGTTGCTTTGCGGCTCTGTCCTCTTTTCAGATTTCCCAGTTTCAAATTCATAATCCGGATTCGTTTCAAACGGACGACCTTGTAATCTAACGCTTCACACATCCTGCGAATCTGCCTGTTTAATCCCTGTGTCAAAATAATGGAAAAGGTATCTGCTTCTATTTTTTTCACCTTGCAGGGGCGTGTTGTCACATTAAGCTCTGGTAAAAAGATTCCCTGCCGCATGGATTTTATAAAACTATCTTCTATTTTTTTATTTACCGTGACAATATATTCTTTTTCATGAAAATTGCGGGCCCGCAAAATCTCATTCATTAAATCTCCGTCATTTGTCATAAGAAGAAGCCCTTCAGATGCAACATCCAAACGGCCGACCGGATAAATTCTCTCCTTATAATTCAGAAAATCTACAATATTATTCTTCTGTCCTTTTGTTGTACAAACAATTCCTCTTGGTTTGTTCACCAAAAGAAGTATGCATTCTTTTACCGGCTTGATCGGTTTCCCCATAAAACAGACCACATTCGTGGGATGAATCTTTGTTCCCGCTTTCGCAATCGTTCCATCTACTGTCACTTTGCCCTCATCGATATAGGCATCCGCCTGACGACGGGAACAGATTCCGGCATCACTTAGATATTTGTTCAGCCGGACTGTTCCATCGCCAGTTTCATTTTGTTTATTTGTTCTATATTTTCGTGCCATCTTATGAGCCTCTTTGTTTTTATTTTCTTTTGGATTCTGCTTTCTTTAAAAAGGAATCTGCTTCCACCATAAATCTCTCATGGGTTCCGGTTCCAATGACTCCTGCCTGGTCCGCTACTTCCACTTCAAACACAAGTTTTCTTCTATCGATTTTAACAAGTGTACATTTGCACACAACACTCATTCCCGTCGGTGTTGCGCTGACATGATTAATCTCTAACTTCGTTCCCACTGTTGTTGTACTCTCAGGCAGATTACCTGTAAGGAGTTCTACTGCACTCTTTTCAATCAAAGCAATCATTGCCGGTGTCGCATACACTGGCAGACTTCCACTTCCTACTGTAATTGCTGCGTTATCCATTGTTACTTCCTCTGTTAAAATAGCGGTCATTCCTTCTGTCAACATATCTGATTCCTTCCTTTCTGCTATCTGGAAAACTCTAACAGCTTATTTTTCAATTCGCCTTCGATTCTTCCAAGTTCACTCTCTGCCTCCTGGCGTTTTGCTCTTCCTTCGACCTGTATTTGTTTTACTTCATCTAATGTCGCAATCAATTTTTCATTTGTAACACGAAGAGTTTCCATGTCTACAATTCCCCGTTCCGATTCTTTTGCCGTCTCCACTGAAGCCATCTTCAACGTTTCCGCATTTTTAAGGAGCAGTTCATTGGTCATATCCGTTACCTGACGCTGTGCTTTAGCCGCCTCTTTTGAATGATCAATTCCAACTGCAAGGACCATCTGGCTTTTCCAGAGTGGAATCGTATTCACAATCGTTGTCTGAATCTTCTCTGTCATCAAAGTATCGTTATTTTGTACCAGCCGAATCTGTGGTGCCATCTGCACTGCAATCATTCTGGTAAGCTCTAAATCATGAATCTTCTTTTCGAACCGGTTGCACAGATTGGCAAGATCATTTGCCGCCTGAGCGTCCTCAGCTTTCCCAGAAAGAGCCGCCTTATTTTCCAGCATGGGAAGTTCTTCCTGCTTCGTTTTTAACAGCTTTTTCTTTCCGGCAAGAATGTACATGGTAAGCTCTTTGTAGTACTCTTTGTTAACTTCATACATCTTATCCATTGTTGCAATGTCTTTCATCAGCTGAATCTGGTGACTTTCCAACATCTCACAAATTTTGTCCACATTGGCCTCCGCTTTGGCAAACTGAGCTTTTCTCTTCCCAAGCCCTGCTGTCTTTCTTTTAAAAGCACCAAATAGACCTTTCTCTTCCTGTCCTGGGTCAAATCCCTTTAATTCTGATACGATATCCGTAAGCATCTGACCCACTTCGCCCATATCCTTTGTACGAACTTTATTTAATGTCTGTTCTGAAAAATCAGCCATCTTTTTTTGTACACCGGCTCCATACTGAAGAATGGAAGCAGATTGAGCCAATTCAATTTTGTCTGCAAATTCAGCCACCTGTTTCTTTTCTTCTTCGTTAAGAATCTTTTCTTCTAAAAGCAATTCTTTTTCCTCTGCAGTTACAGCCGCAGAGGTTTCCAACACCGGTTCTGGTGAAATTATTTTCTCTTCTTCCCCGAAAGGATCTAATGTTAAAACTGTCTCCATCCTAATTCCTCCCTGCTATTGTCATAAAAATTTCTAAAAGATAAGTCTAAAACTCCTGATCCGTAAGTCCCTCCTGGGCAAGCATGGTTTCAAGTACAGTAATATCTGTACTAATATCCATAATGGTATCTTCATAGAGACTGTCCAAAAGATTCTCGAATGCAAAATTAATCGTATCCAAGGTATCTTCAATCTCTTTTTTCGCTTTTAGTATATTCTCCCCCTGAACCAGCTCAGTATCAAGCTGTTCATAGGTATTCAGAAGTTTTTCTGTCGTTGGAAGATAATAGGACATAAATTTCTTGATTTCTCCTACTTTCTCCGGATGTTCTGTGATAAATTTAAAAATTCTTCCCGTCACTAAGGACAAACGGGATAACTTTCTCGTAATCACTTCTCCAGCTAACCGGTCATTGATTGTATCAAAATGTGCAAGATATCCTTCTCCCTCTTCCACGATTCTGGCAATCTCTTTCTCTTTTTCGAGCTGCTCTATCTGGCTTTCTCTCTCTTCTTTCGTTCCGGTAAAATACCTCGGCTGCTGCTCCTTTGGTTTCTTTTGTTCTGCTTCCTGCTCTTTTCTCTTTTTTTCTTCGTCTTCTTCCTGCTTCTTCTTTACCTGTGATTCAACCATTAAAAGATATTGATCATAGGCACGCTCGGTAAGCATCAGACAGGTTCCCTGCTCATCTAAATGACCTTGTGGAAACATCCCTAAGGAGAGCATTTTTTTTAAATCCCAGCGAAGGAAACGGACTGATCTGCCCGTTGTCTTTTCAAGAACGGACAACTGGCAGTATTCCTTTCCTTCTAAATGTCTTTGATAAATTCGAAATCTGTGAATCCTTTTTCTCGTTCCTCTCCCTTTCAGCGCTAAATAACATCCTGCACCTAAAAAGAGGACTGACAGAATATGTCTGGAAGTCAAAAGAATGATATCCATTCCATAAATAAGACTGGTAAGTAAATCGGCAAGAATGACAGCTCCTGCACAAATACAAATAAACACGCCAAAAAACAGGAAGAAGAACCATGAAATACGTCCCTTCGGCTTTTTACTAAACACTGCCGCCTGCGTATTCTGCACTTCTCCCTGATTCTTTTTTCTATCCGGTTTTCTATTTTTTTTCTGCGCTTTTTTATAGCCTTCCCGGAATCTTTCTCCTGCTTCTTCCACACCCTGAGAGACTTTCTTTCCAATCTCTTCATAAGGAATCGATTCCACTGTTTTTTCGATGGAATCTTTCATTTCCTGACCCATTCGGACAAAATCGTTCTTGTCCATTGTTTCACCTCCGGAAAAATTTATCTAAATTTGTTGTTTTACACTCTTTCCACACGATTATACCCTATTAGAGCAAAAAACACAAATAGATTCCGGAAAAATAATTTCGCAGCTTTTCCCCTTACGCCTCTCCTGTTTGGTCTGTCAATTCTTTCTTTTCTAAAATAGTCATGAACTCTTCCCCGGTTATCGTCTCCTTTTCATAAAGGAATTTTGCCAACTCGTGAAGTTTTTCCATATGATCTGATAAAATCTTCTTTGCTTTTTCATGCTGGGTCTTTACAAGTTCTACTACCTTCTGGTCCACTAATGCTGCCGTATCCGCAGAACACATAAGAGAAGTATCCCCACCTAAATACTGATTATTCACTGTTTCTAGAGCAACCATGTCAAACTCTTTTGTCATGCCGAACCGAGTAACCATAGCTCTTGCAAGTTTTGTCGCCTGTTCAATATCATTGGAAGCTCCCGTTGTCACTGACTCAAAAATCAATTCTTCTGCTGCACGGCCGCCGGCTAAAGTCGCAATCTTATTTTCTAATTCTTCCTTGCTCATCAAATTCTGTTCCTGATTTTCCACCTGCATAGTATACCCTAATGCTCCGGAGGTCCGGGGAATAATGGTGATTTTTGTTACTGGTGCTGAATGGCTTTGCAGGGCAGCTACTAAGGCATGACCTACTTCATGATAGGAGACAGTCAATTTTTCCTTGTTCGATAAAATTTTGTTCTTTTTCTGATATCCGGCAATCACAACCTCCACACTTTCTCGAAGATCATCCTGACAGGCTGCCTTCCGTCCTGCGCGGACAGCCCGAAGTGCCGCTTCATTTACCATATTGGCAAGCTCTGCACCGGAGGCACCTGCTGCCATACGGGCAATCTCATTAAAATCAATGTCATCCCCCAAATTAATTTTTCTTGCATGTACCTTTAAAATAGCTTCCCTTCCCGCAAGATCCGGAAGTTCAACCGGAACCCGCCGGTCAAATCGTCCCGGTCTTAAAAGAGCCGGGTCTAATGTCTCTGGACGATTCGTCGCCGCTAATATAATAACGCCTTTTCTTCCATCAAATCCGTCCATCTCTGTAAGCAGCTGATTCAAAGTCTGTTCCCTCTCATCGTTGCCGCCCATTCCGTTTCCATCTCTCTTTTTTCCTATTGTATCAATCTCATCTATAAATACAATGCAAGGAGCTTTTTCTCCTGCCTGTTTAAATAAGTCTCTGACCTTTGCTGCACCCATACCAACGAACATCTCAACAAATTCTGAACCGGAAATTGAAAAAAAGGGAACTCCTGCTTCTCCAGCTACTGCTTTGGCAAGCAAAGTCTTACCTGTACCCGGAGGGCCGACTAGTAAAGCCCCTTTCGGCAAGGAAGCACCAATCTCCTCATATTTTTCAGGGTTATGAAGAAAATCAACAATCTCTGTCAAAATTTCTTTTGCTTCATCTTCCCCTGCAACATCTTCAAATTGGATCCCTGTCGTAGATTCCACATAGACTTTTGCATTACTCTTTCCAAATGACATGGCATTCATGCCGCCGCCCATCTTTTTGGACATATTTTTCATAAGGAACTGTCCTAACAGCATAAAAATCAGAATTGGCAAAATCCAGCTTATAAGAAAGGACATCAACGGGGAAAGCTCCTGAGTTTCAACCTGTGCAAAGGTAACCCCCGCTTCATCGAGCCGCTCTACCAGATTTGTATCATTTGGCACAACAATAGTACTGTAATAATTCTGTGGATCTTCTTTATCTGTAAATACAATCTCACTTTCCCCAAGCTCTACCTTATCAATCTTATTCTCTTTTGTCATCTCCAAAAAAGTGCTATAGTCTACTTCCTGAATCTTCGAATTTAAATACTTTGGAAAAATAATCGTATTTAGAACCATTAGTACAATTAATACCAGCAGGCAATAATATATGATCGGTTTTTTCTGATTTTTCACTTCTTTCATTTTTGTTCCTCCACAATCTTTTTCATCTGCTCCATCATTTCAAGCATCCGGCGATGCACATGACGTATCTTCTCTATTTCTTCTTCTGAAATTTCTTCAAGTAACGGGGAAAACTGTTCTAAATAACTCTCGAATAATTTCATCTTCTCTCTGCCCGCGTCTGTGACAATTAAGTTAACCTTTCTTTTATTCGATGGATTTTTTTCCTTCTTGATTAATCCTAAGTCCTCTAGTTTAATACAAATGGCAGAAGCATTACTCTGGTTCATACGAATCAGTGTACAAATATCAGTGACATTGGAAATATTTCCTTTATAAATCCCAATCAACACATATCCCTGCTGTACTGTTAAACCACATTTTTTTACAATTGGCTCTATAATCTGTTCTACGCTCATGCGAATCAAATAAGCACTGCTCCATATTTCCTTTTCAAAGTCCTGAAGTGTCATCTTTGCACCTCCTGCTCAACACATATATTTTATATGTATTATAAATCTCTATTACTCTCTTGTAAAGGTCAAAATCTTGAACAATATGTGAAAAATCCCGGCAATACGATTCTTCACCGCATTGCCGGGATGTCTTTCTCTTACTTTTTTACTTTATAAGAAAATTCTTATTACTTATAACATTTCTCTGCCAATTGCATCTGCTGCAAGAATTGCATTATATACATCCTCTGCTGTTACAGGGAAAGGCATGTTGTGAATTGTGTCAGTTTCTGCCGCTGCTGCCTCAGCCACTGCCATAATTTCTTCTGGTTTAATCTCAGTTACACCAAGTTCTTCTAAGGTTACAGGCAGGCCAACTGCCATACAAAAATCAAGTACTTCCATCAACTCTTCTTCTGGAACGTCCTCCAAAATCAGCTGTACGATAGTACCAAATGCAACCTTCTCACCATGATACATATGATGGCACTGAGGAAGAACCGTAAATCCGTTATGAATCGCATGAGCTCCTGCAAGTCCGCCGGATTCAAAACCAATACCGCTTAAGAAAGTATTCGCTTCAATTACTTTCTCCACTGCTTTTGTACATACATGCTGCTCAGCTGCATATTTTGCAAGTTCTCCTTTTTCAATCAATGTTTCATAACAGAGTTTTGCCAAAGCAATGGCTCCCTTTGTAGGAGTTCCGCCTGCACAGGATGCAGCACCGGAAGCTTCACATGCTCTTGCTTCAAAATAAGTTGCCAATGCATCTCCCATACCGGATACTAACAGTCTGGTCGGAGCTTTTACAACAACATCTGTATCAACTAAAACAACGTTTGGGTTCTGAGGAAGGAACAGATAACTGTCAAATACACCATCCTCTGTGTAAATAACGGATAACGCACTACAAGGTGCATCTGTGGATGCAATCGTAGGAACAATGACAACTGGAATATGGTAATGATAAGCAACAGCCTTGCTGGTATCAAGAATCTTACCACCGCCGACACCAATGATTACATTGATATCATTCTCTTTACAGATTGCAACGATTCTATCGATCTCTTTCTGACAGCATTCGCCGTTAAATACTTCGTAAATAACTTCTCCCTCTGTTGCTTCAAAACTGGCATCAATGACTGCCTGATTTCTCTTCATTCCACTCTCGCTTACAAGACAGAGTGCTTTCTTACCAAGCGGTGCAACATAATCTGCCAATCGTTTCATCTCGCCGCTTCCCTGTACATACTTGCCTGGTGCAATAATAACCTGTGCCATAGTATAAACCTCCTTTAAACAATACACATGAAAATGAGTTATAAAACTGCGTCTCTCGTCCACCCTTGATTTAGGAAACTTCCCATAAACGTTCTCTGCAATTTGTTATTATTTTATCAAATTTCAATACATAATACAAGATGTTTTTTTACATTTTGTATATTTTGTCTAATAAGTCAAAACTGACATCAGAAAAATTTACACTTTGCAATCTATTTTTTATCTAGTATAATGGAACTAACCGTTTATCCGATTCAAACGGACCTAATCGGTACAAGGGAAGGAAGGAATCATAATATGTCAGAAACAATGGAACAATACGAACAGGAAATTAATGCCTCTTTTCGCAAATTTGAAGAAGGGGATATGGTGACAGGTACAATTACTTCCGTCGCCGATGATGAGATTACCTTAGATCTTAATTCTTATGCGCAAGGTGTTGTCAAGGCTTTAGAAGTCAGTGCAGACCCGGCTTTTTCTATCCGGGATAATATGGAAGTCGGACAGGAAGTCTCTGCTGTTGTTTTATCTGGTGATGACGGAGAAGGCAGCGTTTCTCTCTCCATCCGTCAAGCTACTGAAATTCTTGCCTGGGATAAATTAAAGGAATACATGGAGAACGAGACAAACCTTTCTCTTACAGTGGGCGGAGTCGTAAAAGGCGGTGTGATCACTTATGTAGAAGGAATCCGCGGTTTTATTCCTGCATCCATGTTAAGTTTAAGCTATGTAGAAGATTTGACAACATGGTTAAAGAAAGAAATCACTGCAAGAGTAGTTGAAATCGATCCTGATAAAAAACGTCTTATTTTATCCTGCCGTGTTATCTTAAAAGAACAGCAGGCCGAGGAAAGAGAAAGAAAGATCAATTCTATCGCTGTAGGCACAGTGTTAGAGGGAACCGTAGAATCCCTTCAGACTTATGGTGCATTTATTGACCTCGGTGATGGAATCTCCGGATTGGTTCATATTTCACAAATCAGCCAGAAGCGAATTAAAAAACCGGCAGAAGTACTTTCCGTTGGCGACAAAGTGAAAGTGAAAGTCATCAAAATTGCGGACGGAAAAATAGGTCTCAGCATGAAAGTTTTAGAAGAAGTCACAGAAAAACCGGAGACAATTGAAGTTTTCGATTATAAAGAAACCGGAGAAGCCAGCACAAGTCTTGGCTCACTGCTTTCCGGATTTGATTTCGAAGAATAATCTTTTCACAAGGATAAACCATCAGAATTCAGTTACATCATACTGTTTTCTGATGGTTTTTTATTTTTTTCATTTTTCCTCTTGACAAACGCTGCTTTTTGTGTGATTATATTATTGTACTAATTGATTAATACAATCAAACATGAAAGGAGGAGTCAGCTATGGCATGGAATCTTACAACCGACCGTCCCATCTACTTACAGCTGATGGAACAGATTCAATTATCCATTCTTTCCGGGATATATAAACCAGGCACCCGTCTTCCATCTGTCCGGGATTTGTCAACAGAGGCTTCGGTAAACCCTAACACGATGCAGAAGGCGCTCTCGGAACTAGAGCGGACCGGATTAATTTTTTCTATGAGAACGAGTGGTCGTTTTATTACGGAGGATTCGAATATGATTGAAGATCTTAAGAAAAATTACGTCAGAACCCAGGTTCTTGCATTTTATCACAGTTTAAAGGAACTTGGTTTTACAAAAGAGGAAATTATTCACTATATGAATATAATTGATAAAGAGGAGGGATTAGAATGATACCCATTCTAGAATGCAATGATCTTACGAAAGCATACAATAAGAGACACACTGCTTTAGATCATGTATCTATCAAATTAAAAAGAGGCCGCATTGTCGGACTTCTTGGACCAAACGGAAGCGGCAAGAGTACCTTTATTAAATTAGCCGCCGGACTGTTAACACCTACTAATGGAGAGATTTTAATTGATGGTAAACCGATTAGTCCGGAAACAAAAGCAATCGTCTCCTATCTTCCTGACAGAACCTATTTAAATGACTGGATGAAGGTAAAAGATTTAATTTCTTTCTTTTCCAGCTTCTACAAGGATTTTAATACTACAAAAGCCTATGATATGTTGGAGAAACTTTCCATCAATCCGGACGATTCTTTAAAATCCATGTCGAAGGGAACAAAAGAAAAGGTGGAACTCATTTTAGTCATGAGCCGGGAAGCCCAGCTTTACTTATTAGATGAGCCAATAGGCGGTGTCGACCCCGCCGCCAGAGATTATATACTCTCAACTATTATTAATAACTACAATCCCAATGCTGCTGTTTTAATTTCCACTCATTTGATTTCTGATGTGGAGCATGTATTGGATGATGTGATTTTTATTAAAGAAGGAAAATTAGTCCTTTATAACTCTGTGGACAATGTGCGTGCCATGGAGGGAAAATCCATCGATGGATTATTCAGGGAGGTGTTCAAATGTTAAGCAAATTAATTGGACAGGAGTTTAAAGTTACATCCCGTTATTTTGTTCCGTTGTATATCTGTCTGGGGGTTATTACACTGTTATTAAAACTTTCCCTGACACTCACCATTGGAAACAATACTGTCTTTTACAGTGGCAGTTCCAACACTGTAACTGAAATCATTAATGTACTGCTTATCATGCTTTATGTAATTATATTAATCGGCATTGTACTTTTAACCTACTTTATAATTATCCGCCGTTTTTATACGAATATGTTCAGTGATGAAGGTTATTTGATGTTTACACTTCCTGTCACTACAGGTCAGCTGCTAAACAGCAAATTAATTGTTGCTTTTATCTGGCAGTTTTTGATGATTCCGGCAACGCTTCTCTCCTTTTTTATTCTGTTTGTGAATACAGATATTATAAAAGCGATGCCCCAATTTTTTTCCCAACTGTCACTTGAGCTTCACACATTACAAATCAGCGGTTTTTCCATCGGTCTTATTATTGTAGAACTGATTGCCGCTGTTATAGTTCAATTGCTGGGGTTAGTTTTGATGTGCTATCTGAGTATCACATTAGGACAGCATCTCTGGGCTGAGCACAGGCTGATTGGTTCCATATTGGCATTCCTTGGAATTTATACAGTGGAATCCCTGATTAGTTCTTTTGCTGGAATTTTCATTGGAAATGCCCTTGTCTCCAGTGCATATATATTGACTGCAGCTGATGCATTTTCCTATTTTAACCGAGTGCTTCCGCTTACGATTTTATCAAATATTATCCTTGTCATTATCTATTATGTGGTGACACATTACATGTTGAATAAAAAATTGAACCTAAACTAATCGAACTTTGGAATACAAAAAAGAAAGGCTGTTTCTGTGATTGATTGACAGAAGCAGCCTTTTCTTTTCTACATTCTACATTCTATATTTCTATTTTTTCAGGTAGTCTAAAAGAGATTCAAAATCGTGAAATTGTAAAAGACCCATTCCATCTTCAAACAGGTAATCACAAGCCTCGCTCCACTCCTCTAAGGAGTATCCCTGCATCCTGTTATACTCTATATAATACAAGAGTTTCTCCTTCGTCAAACTCAATCTAATATCGGAAATAAACTGACAATCTATAAGCTTTCTAAGCTCTTCTAACAATTCTTCATCCATTCCAATCTCATCCTCCTGTCAAATGCTTTCTAACCCGTATGACATTAGTATAATGGATATTCTAAATAATTACAAGTGTAAAAAAAGGTCGTGGTAAGCCAGCCGTCCATACGCTGATTTTCTGTTTTTAAGATATTTTTCTTCACAGACAGGGGTAATCCAGGCAAATATTTTTTTTCTCCTATCTTTGCCCTCATGAAATTTTCATAGTCTGTGTCCTTTTTTTCTGTCTCCGTCACCTTCTTTTCTTCGTCTCGAATCCAAAACAGTGAAACTTTATTTTCAAAATTCAGTTCTTTCTTGATTAATTCAATTGCATTTTTTTTGAGATAAAAACTCATCTGCTATCGTTCCGATGAGAATCAAATCATAATCGGAAAAGGAGCACTGATATTCTTCTTTTATCACTGGATGTTCTTTTTTCACCGGATGATCCGCAATTGGATTTATTATGAATAAGCCACCCCTTTGATCTGCTCTTATCTCTCTTACATCGCAAGAAATCTTTTTATAAATCATAGCAGCGGCAGTCTCAAGTCTGGAATTATCATCTTCGTCATTTCCGCAGCTGTATATCAATAGAACACGGACCTCATCTGCCGATATCATTTTTCCTTCTTTGTCCGTATCTGTAGATGCACTCGCTGTCCGATACATAAAAACTGTCATTATAATAAGGAACAATAACAAAAATACTGCACTCCATATTGCAATTCGTCTCATCCTTCATCCTCCATATAATTTTAAAAAAGAATCTTCCTCAAACTTTTTCGAAAAGCCTGTCTTTTCTCTATTATTCATTATATGAAGCATTCGTTCAGATTATTCTCTTACTCCCATCCGATTAATCTGGGTAGAAATATAGCCTGCCCCGTAGCCATTATCGATATTTACCACTGCAATTCCATTGGCACAGGAATTGATCATCGTAAGAAGTGCAGATAGACCATTCATACTGGCACCGTACCCAATCGAAGTTGGTACTGCGATAACCGGTTTATCGACCAGACCACCGATTACACTGGCCAAAGCACCTTCCATTCCTGCCACAGCAACCACACAATTGGCTGTTTGAATCACATCCAGTCTGGAAAATAATCTGTGAATCCCACTGACTCCTACATCATAAAGCCTCTCCACATAAGATCCAAAGTACTCTGCTGTCTGGGCTGCCTCCTCTGCAACAGGAATATCTGCCGTTCCTGCTGTACACACTGCGATTTTCCCAACTCTTTTTTTATCTGCCTTTTCGATTTTTATGATATGGGAAATTTCATCATAACAAACTTCTGGATATTTTTCCTTAATCAATTCATATTGGTGCTTAGAAGCCCTGGTTCCAAGCACTTCTCCATTTTCCTCGTACAGTTTTCCAAAAATATGAAGAAGATGTTCATCTGCTTTGCCACTGCAAAAAATCACTTCTGCAAAGCCTGAACGGGTCTGACGGTGGGTATCTAGTTTTGCATATCCCATCTCATAAAATGGCTCCTTCCTAAAATATTGTTCTGCATCCTCTACGGATATCTCGTTATTTTTTAATTTCGTTAATACTTCTCTTGCATCCATGTCAATTCCTCCCTTTCAATCATTCATTAGACGGATACTTCATGGTAAGAAAACCGAAGATTTCCAGGCTTCACTTCAAACAGTTAGGATAAAATGAAAAAAGGCCGCGAAACATCCTGCCTCTTTTTCAAAAGATTCGTCTGCCTTCGTGGCCTTTTTCCTATTTTTTATTGTCTGCCATATGTTTTAAGATCTGTTTTACAGTGTCATCAATCAATTCACTCATGGTACAGTCTTTTACTCCAGCCACCTGATACTTACAGGCATTTACTGGAATCAGCACCTTCTGGGCCTTGCTTCTCGCCACCGCAGCTGCCATAAGGGGAGTTACCTCACCTAACAGTGCATCCGCTGCAATAATTCCAATCGGACCTACAATGTAATCTGCATCTGCTGCATTCACCAGCACTGGGTTTTCCCCTGTTGCACCTCCGTCTGCCCCTGCTTTTAGCATGGCAGAAGTGGCAATACTGTTCGTCCCCACAGCAATGACTCTGGTCTGTTTTGCCGCTCTTTGACGCCATTTTTCAATGAATGTGCTTCCCATCCGGCCGCCTTGTCCATCTATTACTAATATCTTCATCCTGCTTTTTCCTTCTGTATTCTTTTTTCTCTTTATAGAATACACAAAAAAGCACCTTTTCGTCAATAGATTTTACACAAAAAAGAGTATTTTTTATCATACAGCATATAACTTGTATGATTATTTCTGATTTGCAGGCTCTACCGCAACCTGTTTTCCTTTTATTTTTGCATGATCCATGGCAACTAAAACATCTTTTGCATATTCCCGTGGAATTTCCACAAAAGTATATTTGTCATACATATCAATGCTTCCGATTGCTTTTCCCGGTACACCGCTTTCTCCGGCAAGCGCTCCTACAATATCCCCTGGTCTTGCCCGGTTCTTCTTACCAATATTGATAAATAAACGAACCATTCCGGCTTCTCCAGCTCCTGTATTGTCAAATTCATATTCCGGTTCTTCTGTTTCCTTTGGACCTGATGCAAGCTTTAATAATGCTGCCGCAATATCCATTGCTGTCGCGTCGGAATCATTGACTTTTTTCTCGATAATCTGGATGAAACTTGTTAAATCTTCTTTTTCGACAATTTTTTCTACGTCATCTAAAATGTTATCAATTCTTGTATTTGCTACATCATTTATGGAAGGTACTTTCTGTGCATAAATTTTTGTCTTACAGTAGCGCTGAATTTCTTTTAATTTATAAACTTCCTTACCGGAAACAAAGCTGAAGGCTCTTCCTTCTCTTCCCGCTCTTCCCGTTCTTCCAATTCTATGAACATAATATTCATCGTCCTGAGGCAGGTCATAGTTAAATACCGCTTCTACTTCATCGACATCAATTCCTCTTGCTGCTACATCTGTGGCTACCAAGATATCTGTCTTTCCTGTACGGAATCCCTGCATAACCCGGTCTCGCTGTTCCTGCTTCATATCACCATGAAGTCCGGCTGCAAAATATCCTCTTCCCAAAAGACCGTTGACAAGCAGATCCACCTGTTTTTTTGTGTTACAAAATACAACCGAAAGCTTTGGTGCGTAGATATCCAACAAACG
>JAUNBT010000326.1 GCA_030526985.1 Lachnospiraceae bacterium
CATTTGAAAATCAGGAAACTAAAGAGAAAATAGAAATTACCTGTACACCAAGTCACAGATTTTTTATTCAGAACAAAGGTTGGACTAGTGCAGAAAAATTACTGCCCAACGACCAGTGTCTTTCAGCAAAAGGACTACCTATTACCTTCATTTCATGGAACTCCATCCCTGAGAAACTGTATGTTTACAACTTCGAAGTTGAACATTTGCATACCTATTTCGTCGGAAATAGTAAAGTAAATTCCGCTTTTGTACATAATGAATGTAACAATCAAAATCAGACATACACATTTGACTCAGTAATTGAAATCAACCGTGCATTGAAAGCAAATTTCAACAATGCTAAATATGAATCTTACAGGGTATTGGTGGTATGCCGACCAATTGAAGGTTTGCCTGAATACCAGAAACGATTTCAAAATCTAAAAATTGGAATGCATGGATATTTTATGATTCAAGGAAAGGTAAGAACAACAGAAAAATATGAAAATGTGACTTCAGTGTCATGGCATCCAGAAACATTTAAAAAAGGATCTGACGTGCAAATTCCTGCTAGAATTTGGATAAACGATCCCAGAGACATTGGAGTTGATCCCGCCATTCTCGAACAGAAATTAAATATAGTAAATTTTGACACGAAGAGGACAAATTTACCCATGATCTATTGTGCCTCAAAATACAGCGCTAAAGACAAACGAAACACCAGCTTTGTCAACAAGCTGTTATTTAGAATTTCTGTAGATGCTATAGAGCGCGGGATAGGTGTTGACATGGGAGAGGATATTGGCGATTTTGGTTTTAATGGTCACAAACCTCCGCAGCGCGAAAAGATAACGAGTTCGCAAAATCGCACTATGGGGCCAACAACATATTCTCTATACGATAGAAATTGTCTTGGCTACACGCATCATATTCTTGTTAAAACGGGTGGTGATACAGGATGTGATTTACTTTATTTATTTGAAATAACAAACCAGATTGCAGGTAAAGGACAATATAAATGGATCGAAGAGGAATAAAGCGAAATCATAAATTGATTTTTTTAACAATTGATTTGTTAATGATTATTCTACTATCTGTAATCGTTGTTGGTTCAAAACAGATCATAAACATTCAACGATACGACAATGATAATAGTAGATATGTAGATAATATAAAAAATAACAGGCGGTTCTTCAGTACAGATTCTTATTGGCCAATAGATTATATGAAACAACGATCGGATACCAGTGAAATATTTATTTCTGAAACCGTAGAGGGAAAAGGGATTCATTTCATAAATGAATTACCTAAATTAGATGAAATACCTGAAGTCAAGAGCCTCCATTTAATTGGCATCGAATGTAATTTAGATATTGTTTTACGTGCGATGAAAAACAATACTCATATCGATAGTTTTTATTTTCATGGTATCGATACACTTAATGACATCGGATTAAATCGACTTTTAGAAACGTTCCCACAATTAAAAACGATATGGCTGGGGGCCTGTACCAATATCACGGACAAAGGGCTTGAATCACTCTCAAAATTAAAAAATCTCAAACAATTAGGACTGGAAATACAAAGAAATAATGAGTTCGGAACAGTAAAACAATACCATAACGATTTCACTGGTCAAACATTGTCCCAACTTCAACAAATTCAAATGTTGACTTTTTTCAGCGACAATAATCACAAAATATTTCAAACAATCATTTCAGAAATATGTGATTTAAGTAACTTGGAGATCTTGATTCTGGAAGATGTCGATGAATTTGAATGTCAATATTTTTTTGAAACATTGAATAATCGAAAGGATTCGCTAAAAAAATTAAAGTTTTTATATCTAAAGACAAAGGCAAATCTAAAAGACGAACCATTACATAACATAAGAATGATTAATGCCGAGTCGTTGCAGAATCTAAAAAAACTGGAATTTTTTATATTAGATTATAAATATAATGTTCCAATCCAGTTTGGCAAAATATTATTGCCATCATTACGCATTGTAGATTTAACGTCAAATGATTATACTTTCGGAATCGATGACGATGTAACTGATTGGCTAGCAAATTGTCGCTCATTAGAAACGATTTTTATCAACTCAAGCCAATTTACAGGGAGCAAACTTCACCTGCTTGCTGATTTACCTCAATTAAAACGAATGACTCTTTTTGAATTCGTTTTGTCTGATAATGGCATGAAACATTTGTCGACACTAATACAACTTAAGGAACTTACAATTGGTTTGCCATATGGATCCTTGAATGAAATACATAACGATCATAATGATGTATACAAAGAAAAAATTGCATCAGCACAATTAAACTTATTGAACATGCTTAGCAAACTTAAACAACTGGAAGAACTGAAGTTAGTTGGAGGATTGTACTATAGCGATTGCACAATTTTAGAATCGATAAAGCATGTGCGTAAGCTCTATTTAGAACTCGCTGTAAGAAATGATATTCCCATAAATACTTCCCTATTCGAAAATTTCGATCATTTAGAAGAATTGTCATTCCGATATTTGACGATCAACAGTTCTGGCTCAATATCAGACACAAATTGTTCTGATTCTAAAAAACTAAGCAGTTTTGAAAAAATCAGAAATTTAAAAAAATTGGCTCTTTTGAATAATTACCAAAACAATGATTTAGTCTTGTTATCTCAAATAAAGAATTTGAAACATCTTATATTCAGCCACACTATTTCACAGCAAAACCTGGATGCTATTGAAAAAATACCCTCATTAGAGGCTCTTCGGCTTCGGAATAACAACGAATCTTCCCTCAATATAGAACAGTTTCTAAAGAATAAGAAATTAAAACAATTTGCGATGTGTTTTGACAAATCTGAATCGGAATTTATTAAATTAACGAAAAAGTTTCCAGAAACAACAATAAAAGAAGTATCAGGGTTCCAACATTATGAAGAGGAGATAGTCCCTACGATTCGTAATAGAATCGTATTGTATCTTGATTCAATAGGAGTGGATTATTATAAACATTAAATACAGGCCTTTTGTATTTGCCGATCATGACTACGAATGACACACAAGATATACTTTTTTATTA
>JAUNBT010000327.1 GCA_030526985.1 Lachnospiraceae bacterium
TTAGGTCTTCATGCGGCAGGTGCTTATATTTGTGCAATCTGTGCGGCACCGTCTGTGCTTGCCCAGCTTGGCTTGTTAGATGGCAAGAAGGCGACCAGTTACCCTTCTTTTGAGGAGAAGCTTTCCATGGCAGATTATCAGTATGATTCTGTGGTAGTAGATGGAAATATTGTGACGAGCCGGGGTGTAGGAACTGCAATTGATTTTGGCCTGAAGCTGATTGAACTTTTAAAGGGAAACGAAGATGCCACAGAAGTAGCAGCAAGTATTGTATACAAGCCATGATGGAAAATCAGCGTACTTGTTCAGAACAAAGAATTGCAGAAGATAGAAAACAGAAGGATAAGAAAGAATGACTTTAGAAAAAAATAAAAAACCTGGAGTGATAGATCAGCTCCTATACAGCGTTCAGCCATCAAAGTACAAAGAACTGGCTGCACTTTCCGCAAAATCAGTGGTATTTTATATGCTGATTCTCGGTCTTTGCCTGACGATAATGGATTATGTGATTCCGGCTGCTGGATGGATTGTAAGTGTCGGTGGCGTAGATCATTTTGTCACAGAAGTGCTTCCCAAGATAGAGTTAAAAGACGGAGAGCTTACCGTTGCAGACAGGCTTGAGTTTGGTCAGGATGGGACAGTACATTTACTAGCAGATACTTCTGTTGATAAGGTGACAGAAAGCCAGATTAATAACAGTCAGTATGCCGTGGAGATTTTGATTGGCAAGAAAAATGCATTGATCTATAATGGAATGATGGGTATCGCGGAGATTGATTTTTCTCAATTGAAAGATACGTATCTTGATAATGAAACGCTGCTTTCCTTAAAACCGGCCCTTTATACAGGACTCGCCATCAGTTTTTTTATGAATCTGATAGGAGAGATTCTATCCTATCTGATCATGGCACTTCCTATTGCCGGGGTAGGCTGGGCTTTTGGCGGGGTAGGCCGTAAAAACAGAATGAAATTTTCCAAAATCTACATGCTTACCCTTTATGCAAAAACAGCGGCTGCTTTGTTCGTCGCTTTTAATGGTTCGGTCAATCTGATAGCAAGCCAGTTCCTATTAGAATATGCAGGAATTTTTATCTCGTTGATGCTTGCTGTAAATGGAGTGAAAAAAACAGAGGAGGCAATAGGATGAGTAAAATAATTCTTGTGACAGGCGGAAGCCGGAGTGGAAAGAGTGTTTTGGCAGAAGAGAAGGCCTTTGAATATGGAGAAGGTTCTGTTATTTATTTAGCAACGGCCATACCGACGGATGATGATATGAAAGAGAGAATTCGTCTTCATCAGGAGAGAAGAGATTCCCGCTGGGATACCCACGAAGGGTTTAAAGACCTTCCTGAAGTATTAAAGACGACGGAAAAATCAACGGCTCTTTTAGATTGCATTACGGTATTTATTACAAACTTTCTTTTTGATGAGGAACGGGATTTTGATCAGATTTCCAAGGAGGAGATTGCAGCACTGCAGGAGCAGATTATAGCGGAACTAAAAAGAATTGTATCGACTGCAAAAGACAATGATAAGAATTTAATCATTGTGACAAATGAAGTAGGAATGTCGTTGGTGCCGTCTTACCGGCTTGGAAGAATTTTTTCCGATATAAACGGAAAGGCAAATGAAATTCTTGCCAAGATGGCAGATGAGGTATATTTTTCTGTCTGTGGAATACCAATGAAATTAAAATAAACGTAACTGTTTTAGGCACAGCCCGGAAACTTTTGGTTTCCGGGCTGTGCCAGTTTTGAGTGCACATATAGGCGCACGTTTTTGAATTCAAATGTAGTTTGTAAGAACTTCTTAAGGATTTTAAAAGTCATTTATGGTAAAATTGAAGTAGATTGTACACAGGAGGATGGAAAAATGGATGCAACAATATTAGTGGTGGATGATGACAGGGACATTGCCGAATTGATTGAGATATATTTATCCAACGAAGGGTATCAGATTGAGAAGGCCTATGACGGATTAGAATGTCTGGCTATGTTGGAGGAGAATCATGATATCAAGATGATTATTTTAGATATTATGATGCCGAATATGGATGGACTAGAAGTGTGCCGGACAATCCGGGCAAAGAGCAATATTCCGATTTTGATGCTCAGTGCGAAAGCGGAGGATATGGATAAGATCATTGGATTTGGAACTGGAGCTGATGATTATCTCACCAAGCCTTTTAATCCGCTGGAATTGGTAGCGAGAGTGAAATCTCAGCTGAAAAGATATACAAGAATTCAGACAGATGGGGAGGCGAAGGCGGATGATGAGCTTGTGATTCATGATCTTGTCATTAACAAAGTGGCTCATACGGTAAAGAAGAAGAATCAGAGTGTGGCTCTTACCCCGATTGAGTTTGATATTCTTTACCTGCTTGCCTCTAATAAAGGCAGAGTATTTAGCACAGACGAGATATTTGAGAAGGTATGGAATGAGAAAGTATATGAAGTGAACAATACGGTTATGGTTCACATCAGAAGACTCCGGGAGAAAATCGAAGAAGATGCCAAGAGTCCCCGCCTTTTAAAAACTGTCTGGGGGGTAGGTTATAAAATTGAAGGTTAAAGGAATGAAAAGCTTAAGAGTGAAGCTGGCATGGTATGCCCTGCTTAGTATGGCTGCTACTGTTTTTACCATTGCGGCAGTAGTGGCAGGTGTTTTGTGCTACCGTTCTCAGGTTCCTGGATCTTTTTTCTATTCTATGGCAGAGAGTGGAAAAACAAATGTGCAGACAGGGCTTTATCTGTTTACTGGAAGAATGGCACTTGATTTCTTTATTATTCTGATTTTTGCATTGATTCTGTTTACGATTCTTTTCTTAATGGTTTCTTATGATACAATTCAATATGTCAAAGAGATTATCATAGGAATTGAGCGGATGAAAAATGGAGACATGGAGAGCAGTATCCGGGTCGCCGGCGAGGATGAGCTGGCGGTCATTGCCAATTCAATCAACGAGATGCGGATGCAGGTAGCCAGTGAGAATGAGACAAAGCGGTTGGCGGAACAGACAAAGGATGAGTTGATTACCAACGTAGCCCAT
>JAUNBT010000328.1 GCA_030526985.1 Lachnospiraceae bacterium
GTTCTGAAATCCTGTCGGATATGATTTTTGATACCATCAGTTATCATGATTATAAGGAGGATTATTATCACGCTTTTGTAGTGGGGGTGCTTTCCTTCGCAGGATATCGTGTGAAATCGAATGCCGAAGAGGGAGAAGGAAGACCGGATATTGTTCTTCGAGACCCCCGCAGGAAAAGGGCTATGGTGATTGAAATAAAAAGAGCACCAACCTATGAGACGATGGAAGAAAGATGCCAGGCTGCAATGGAACAGATTGAAAGCAGACGTTATGCGGAGGGAATTGAGACAATGTACCGGGAGGTGCTGGGCTTTGGAATTTCCTTCTATGATAAAAACTGTCAGGTAAAGGCGAAAAAATTCAGATAAAACACATGAGTGAAGAAATACTAATATCAAATCCATAAAATGAACTAAAAAAGAAAAAACATAAGTTGAATTTTAGAAAATGCATAGTATAATTAAAAACAAAAAGAGAATTTTATGGAGGTGTTTATTGTGAATGATTTGATACAGAGACCGGATTATTTAGATCAATTGATACAGTTTAAAGAAAAAGATGTCATCAAGGTAGTATCTGGAATCAGACGTTGTGGAAAATCAACATTGTTTGATTTGTATTGTGACTATTTGAGGAACAATGGAATTGAAGAGAAGCAGATGATAAGAATCAATTTGGAAGATCCAGATTATTATGAAATCCAGGATTATAAAAAATTATACGATTATATCAAACAGCAACTGGTTACAGATAAGATGAACTATATATTTATCGATGAAGTACAAAGTATTCCTGAATTTCAAAAGGCAGTGGATGGTTTGTATATTAAAAAGAACTGTGATGTTTATATAACGGGCTCAAATGCATTTCTGTTGTCAGGGGAATTGGCAACTTTACTTGCAGGGCGATATGTCGAGATAAAAATGTTGCCGTTATCATTTAAAGAATATCTTTCAGCAGTGGGAGATCAAACAGATTTACTGATGAAGTATCAAAATTATATCCAAAATGGTTCCTTTCCCTATATTCTGCAATTAGAAAAGAAACGAGATGTACATGCATATTTAGAAGGTATTTATACTTCCATTATTCTGAAGGATATTATGGCTCGTTATAGAATTGCAGATGCAGGGTTGCTTGACCGAGTGATTCGATTTATGTTTGATAATATTGGCAATTTATGTTCAGCAACAAAGATTGCAAACACTATGACTTCAGCTGGAAATAAAATTTCGATTAGTACGGTAGAAAACTATCTGTCTGCATTGACGGAAAGCTTCATTTTGTACAAAGTGGATCGCTATGATGTGAAAGGCAAGCAATATCTGACAACCGGTCATAAATATTATTTGTGTGATATTGGATTGCGTTATTATTTGTTAGGAACGAAAAGGGCAGATATGGGACATATTCTGGAAAATGTAGTCTATCTGGAATTGTTGCGACGTGGATATGAAGTGCATATTGGGAAAACGGGCAATGCGGAAATTGATTTTATTGTGTTTGGGGAAGAAGGAGAAGAATACTATCAGGTTGCACTTACTGTAATGGAAGAGGCGACGCTGGCTAGAGAATTAGCTCCATTAGAGAGTGTTCATGATCACAATCCCAAGTATTTGTTAACTATGGATTTCACACCGCTAACATCTCATAATGGTATTAAGCAGATGAATGTATTAGAATGGCTTTTAAAGAACAAATCATAATACTAAAATATAGTTGGGACAACATTAGAGGTATATCAAATGGACCCTGCAAATAAAATGTTTTACACTATAAATTTTATCAATTATGTGTTATAATAAACCTATCAATCAATCATGTAAAAAGAGAGTGATTGAAAAAATAAGGAGGTATTATTATGGCAGTAAATCGTTTTGTTTTGAATGGAACATCATTCCATGGGCACGGGGCAATTGGTGAAATTCCGGGTATTGTAAAGGGGAAGGGATTAAAGAAAGCCTTTGTAGCATCTGATCCAGATCTCGTTAAGTTTGGTGTATCTGCAAAGGTTACAGATCTTTTAGCAGAGAACGGAATTGAGTATGAACTGTACTCAGATATCAAGCCAAATCCAACAATTGAAAATGTTCAGCATGGAGTGGATGCTTATAAAGCATCAGGAGCTGATTTCATGATTACCATTGGTGGCGGGTCTTCAATGGATACAGGTAAAGGTATCGGTATCATTGTGAATAATCCAGAATTTTATGATGTGCGTTCTTTGGAAGGTCTTTCTCCAACGAAGAATCGTACTGTATTTACCATCGCTGTACCAACGACTGGTGGTACGGGTGCAGAGTCAACAATCAACTATGTAATTACAGATGTTGAGAAAAAACGTAAATTTGTCTGTGTGGATCCTAATGACATTCCTGATGTAGCAGTAGTTGACCCAGACATGATGTCATCAATGCCAAAAGGACTTACTGCATCTACAGGTATGGATGCTTTGACTCATGCAATTGAGGGATATACAACAGCTGGAGCTTGGGAATTGGCAGACTGCTTAGACTTAAAAGCAATTCAGTTGATTGCTAAGAATCTTCGTAAAGCTGTTGAGAATGATCCAGATGGACGTGAGGGTATGGCATTAGCACAGTATGTAACAGCTATGGCATACTCTAATGTAGGACTTGGAATTGCTCATTCTATGGCACATACATTAGGTGCTGTATATGACACACCACACGGAGTTGCCTGTGCTATGATGCTTCCTATTGTTATGGAATTCAATCGCGAATATACGGGAACCAAGTTTAAAGATATTGCAGAGGCATTTGATGTGGATACAACTGGAATGTCAGAAGAAGAATACCGTCAGGCTGCAATTGATGCAGTGAAACAGTTATCAGTTGACGTAGGAATCCCTACAAAACTGGCTATTAAAGAAGAAGATTTACCATTCCTTTGCGAGTCTGCAGCTGCAGATGCCTGTGCACCGGGTAATCCGAGACAAGCATCGATTGCTGATTTCGAAGAAATGTTCCGCAAAATTATGGAATAAGTAAAAGAAAAATATATGGATGAAAAGAAATATATG
>JAUNBT010000040.1:0-7976 GCA_030526985.1 Lachnospiraceae bacterium
AAGAACAGCTCTCAATTGAAGAAAGTGACGTGAGAACCTATTCCCCCCTTGCATTGGCCTATATCGGAGACAGTGTGTTTGAGGTGATTGTCCGGACGATGATTGTTTCAAAGGGAAATGCCCCCGTCCATAAGTACCATATGAGAGCAAGTGCAGTGGTCAATGCCCATTCTCAGGCGGCGATGATCACTGCGTTAGAACCTTTTCTTACGGCTGAAGAACACTCTATTTATAAGAGAGGAAAAAATTCCAAGCCGGCAACAATGGCAAAAAATGCCAGCCCAAAGGAGTATAAGGCGGCCACTGCATTTGAGGCGGTCATCGGGTATCTGTATTTGACAAATCAGTATCAGAGATTGATTGATCTTGTAAAGCAGGGCCTGGCTTTTTGGGAAGAAGAACATGGGGAATCCTTTCCCCAGACAGGAGAGAAATATTGAATTACGAAGAATATACAATTGAAGGCCGGAATGCGGTCATAGAGGCTTTCCGTTCCGGAAAGACAATAGATAAGCTTTTTGTATTAGATGGCTGTCAGGATGGTCCGGTACGGACGATAGTGAGAGAAGCCAAAAAACACGATACAATTTTACAGTTTGTGACAAAGGAACGTTTAGATCAGATTTCTTCTACAGGAAAGCACCAGGGTGTGATTGCCCAGGCGGCAGCCTATGAATATGCTGAAGTGGAAGACATTCTTAAAATTGCCAGGGAGAAAGGAGAAGATCCATTTATCATCCTTTTGGATGGAATTGAAGATCCCCATAATCTGGGCGCCATTTTAAGAACGGCGAATCTGTGCGGAGCCCATGGAATTATTATTCCAAAGAGACGGGCAGTTGGTCTTACCGCCGTTGTGGCAAGGACCTCCTGTGGTGCGGTCAATTACACGCCAGTTGCAAAGGTAACAAATCTAAAAAAGACAATGGATGACTTGAAAAAAGAAGGTCTTTGGTTTGTCTGTGCCGATATGAATGGAACGAGAATGTATGATCTTAACCTGACCGGTCCAGTGGGACTGGTAATCGGAAGTGAGGGAGAAGGGGTCAGCCGCCTTGTCCGGGAAAATTGTGATCTTACAGCAGCAATTCCCATGAAAGGTGATATCGATTCGCTCAATGCTTCTGTTGCAACGGGAATTTTAGCTTACGAGATTTTGCGGCAAAGAGGTTAGAAGTATTCGTGTATCTCAAGCAATCACAATAGCTTTTGCACAGGCGAAAGCAAAAGAGACTGCAGGAAAGTTTAGAGGGCGGAATGAGAAAATATCAGGAAGCAGAAGACGATAAAATCATAGAATGGGTTACGGATGGAGACAGCGATGCACTAGATTATCTCATGCGTAAATATACAGACATGGTAAAACGGGAAGCCAGAAAGCTGTATCTGATCGGTGCAGATGAGGAAGACTTGATTCAGGAAGGAATGCTGGGGCTTTTTAAGGCAATCCGGGATTATCGGATTGGCCGGGAGTCCGGCTTTTCTTCCTTTGCCCGTATGTGTATTCTTCGTCAGATGTATACCGCTGTAGCGGCCTCGAACCGGCAGAAGCACCAGCCGTTAAACAGCTACGTTTCTTTTGATGAACCGGCATTTAACGGGGAAACAAAAAAGACGATCGAGGAACTGATTACGGCCGATGAAAAAAATACAAATCCGGAGCAAATAGTGCTTGACAAGGAACAGGCGGATATGATAGAATCTGTAATTGTTGAGAGGTTAAGCAGTTATGAGAAGAAAGTCCTGAAGTTATATCTGGAAGGACAAAGTTATGACAGCATAGCCGAAGAACTTCATAAGAGCCGCAAGGGCGTTGACAATGCAATTCAGCGGATTCGAAGAAAGTTCTCCAGTATCAACAGGATGGTTTAAGTAAGCTGCCTTGGCTCAGTTGGTAGAGCGTCGCCTTGGTAAGGCGGAGGTCGGCGGTTCAAATCCGCTAGGCAGCTTTTCTTAATGTATGGGGCTTATAGCCCCTTTTTTGTTACAAAAAACAGCCTGCATAAGTTACGATACAAAAAAGTACCCCGCCTTCCAAGATGGTGAGGCAGGGAGAGTTGGAAATACAGCTTGTCTTTATTCTTTGGATGTCTTATCTATCGTGGCGGCTGCCTCTGCAATGCCGATGGCAGTGTCGGTACTATTCTCACCGGTCCTATTTTGAATGGCATCAAGCTGTTGTTGGTAATGGAGCATACGAAGCGTTTTAACGAGATAGTGATAGTCTAACTCTGTAAGCTGGTCCATCATTTTTAAAACATCGACTTTTGCCAGTTCTTCATAAGCAGGTTCATTTAAAGAATCGATGGATAGGGTAAGCTTTGTTCGTCCCAAAAGATAATCAGTAGATACATGAAAGAAGTCAGCCAGCATACACAGACTTTCCAAGTCGGGCTGATGTGTGCCTGTCTCATAATTTGATATAGTGCTGACACCAACACTTAAGTAGGCGGCAATTTCTTTTTGTTTATAACCTAAATCTCTTCGGAGTTCTGATAGTCGTTCTCCTATATTCATAAAATATCCTCCTGTAGTGAAATGCGAAACACCCTTATTAGGATATTTTATAATAGATTAAGGTTTACATAATAAAATTCACGAATCAACAACTTTTGCTCATTATATCATGAATAAATTCAGAAAAACGAAATAATATCCGGAAAAATAAAATTTTAATGAGAGAAAACATGTAATGTTACGAGATTGAAACGTATGGAAAAGGAAGGAGATTGAATGAAGATTAAAAGAATTTGGAAAGTATACTTTAGTCCGACGGGAGGAACGAAAAAAGCAGCTGGGATACTGGCAGACTGTATAGCAGAAGAACTGTCGGTTCCAATTGATAATTTTGATTATACTCTTCCCGAGGCAAGGGAGGGTTTGAAACAGTTTGAGCCGGGAGATCTCGTGATCTGGGCAACCCCGGTATATGCCGGAAGAATTCCAAATAAAACATTAAAATATATACAGAATTCTTTCCAGGGCAATGGAGCACTTGCGGTACCGGTGGCTGTTTTTGGAAACAGAAGCTATGATGATGCTTTATCCGAATTGAGAAATGAATTAGAAAAGAATGCATTTCATACAATTGCAGGTGCAGCTATCGTTGTAAGACATTGTTTTTCAAAGACATTAGCGAAAGGACGTCCGGATGTTGCCGATGTAGAAAAGATAGAAAGCTTCGCAAGAGAGCTTGCAGATAAAATCCGAAAGATGGAAAAGATACCAGAACCGATTGAAGTTGGAGGGAATAATCCACCAGGACCATATTATGTACCAAAAGGAGAAGACGGAAAACCGGCAGTCTTTTTAAAAGTGAAACCAAAGACATCTGCCCAAAAATGTAATCAATGCGGTATCTGTGCTGCGGCCTGTCCAATGGGTTCCATCAATAAAGACAATCCGTCGGAGGTAACTGGAATCTGTATCAAATGTCAGGCCTGCATTTTAAAATGTCCGACGCAGGCAAAATATTTTGATGACCCGGCTTTTCTTTCTCATAAAAAGATGGTGGAGAAAAACTTTACGAGAAGAGCGGAACCGGAATTTTTTCTTTAAAAAATTTAAATATATGTAAAAAGGAATGTATTTTCATAAAAAATATGATATACTTGTACAGAAAAATCAGGAAAGTGAAGAGAAAGAATGAAACGTATATTATATAGCTTAATGATTCTATTATGTTTTTTTGTGGCGGCCGGTATGAATACAAGACAGGCACAGGCATATACAGAAGCAGAGAAAGAACAGGCCAAAGCATGGCTGTCTTCCCATGGATATGCGCCGACAGAGTCAGGAGCGGCTCAGGCTTATCAGGATTATCTCAATGGAAAGTGGGATGAAGAGGTAAAAAAGTATTACGGGGATGACAGTGACGATGAGGACCCGGATGACAGCGATCAAGAGAAGGATTCAGATTCTGATACATCAGAGGATGATGATAAGACAACAAAAAAATCGAACAAAGAAAATGACGAGGAACAAACCACGGAATCTTCCGAGACGACAACAACTGCTGCTGAGACGACAACAGAGGCTTTAGAAGCATCAACAGCAGAAGAGACGACGACAGAGGTGATTGACCCGGCTGAGGAATCGACAGATGAGACAGCTTCGGAAGGAAATACCAGTGCAGAAAAGAAAGAACAGCAGCGGCAGTCCAGAAGAAAGATGGTCAGTGGTGTCTTAATTGGAATTGTGGCACTGGCAGGATTGCTGGGAGGCTATTTTTTGTTCGTGAAAAAGAAGGAATAGATGATTGAACTTATTTTTAATATAATCCATGATATCAAAGAGACAATTCAATATTTACCGGTCAGTATACTGGCCGGATTTTTTTCATTTTTCCTGATCCCCTATTATAGGAGAAGACCCTGTGGGAGAAGGGAATTGGCGGCTTTTTTTGGTCTGGTGGTTTTCATCAGTTTGATTTTGCAGATTGCCTTTTTTTCCAGAGAACCGGGAAGCAGGGATGGAATTGATCTGATTCTTTTTTCGACCTGGGGAGATAATGCTGTTTCAAAAGCTTATGTGGTGGAAAATGTGCTTCTTTTCATTCCCTTGGGAATACTGCTTCCTTTGGCTGTCCCCTTTTGCCAAAGAGGTTGGTGGAGCGCATTTTTTTGTCTATTTTTAAGCTGTGGATTAGAATTTTTTCAGATGGTCACAGGGAGAGGTTTCTGCCAGATTGATGATTTGTGGACGAATGTCCTTGGTGGGATGGCAGGATTTTGGATTTATCGTATTTTTCTCTCAAAAAGATGGGAAGAAACATCGAAGGAAAGAATGAACAGACATCCGGATGGTTTCATATAGTAGTTTATAAGAAATCAAAGGGAGAAAGCTATGGTTTCTAAAAATCATAGGAAGAAGACCAAATCCGTTGCTTTGTCAGAGTTTCATGTGGGTGAAAAGGGGGTCATTGAGAATCTTTTTGTGTCGGATCCGCCTATGAAAAAACGTCTTTTGGATTTGGGCTTTGCACCGGGGACACAGGTGGAATGTCTTTTGAAAAGCCCGTTTGGAGATCCGTCTGCCTATTGGATTCGGGGAACATTAATTGCTCTTCGAAAAGAAGAGAGCAGCCTTATTACAGCAGTAAAAACAGGAAATGAGATTCCAGTAATCGCATTTGCAGGAAATCCGAATGTAGGAAAAAGTACTCTTTTTAACCGATTGACCGGACTTCATCAACATACAGGAAATTGGACAGGGAAAACCGTGGAGGGAGCATACGGAAGCTGCCGATATAATGGAAAATCCTATGTTTTGAATGATATTCCCGGATGTTATTCTTTATCTGCCCATTCTCCGGAGGAGGAGACAGCAAGGGACATCATCTGTTCAATGAAGGCAGATGTGATTGTGGTCGTTTGTGATGGCACCTGTCTTTTACGTAACTTGAATTTAGTATTGCAGATTTTGGAGTTGACAAAACGAGTGGTTGTCTGCATTAATTTTCTCGATGAGATGGAGAAGAAAAAGATACGAATTGATTTTCAAAAATTAGAGGAAAAGCTGCAGGTTCCGGTTGTAGGAATCACAGCCAGTCGGCAGAAAAATTTTGATCCATTGTTTCAGGCAATAGAAAGAATGAGAGAGCAAAAAAATCAAATAGATTTTAAAACAGTAAAAGCAGCCGGTCAAAAGGAGGAAACAGATTTTCTTTTACAGGCAGAAGCAATCTGTTTAGAAACTGTATGTTATGAAAATGCAGAGTATTTTCAAAAGGAACGTCGTTTAGACTGGATCTTTACGAGCAAATGGACGGGGTTTCCAATTATGTTCCTGCTTTTTATGGCGATTTTTTGGATTACAATTGTGGGGGCAAATTATCCATCCCAGTGGCTTAGCAAAGGATTTGACTTTATTGAGACAGGAATGCTTCATTTTGTGAGAACAGCGGGATTGGATGGGGTTTTGTCTCAAATGCTGATTTTTGGTGTTTACCGGGTACTTGCCTGGGTAATCGCAGTTATGCTGCCGCCAATGGCTCTCTTTTTTCCACTGTTTACTCTTTTAGAGGATCTTGGATATCTTCCGCGGATTGCATTTAATCTGGATAGGTGCTTTAAATCCTGCAGAGCCTGTGGGAAGCAGGCTTTGACCACTGCCATGGGATTTGGCTGCAATGCGGTCGGTGTAACCGGCTGTAAAATAATAGATTCGAAACGGGAGCAGCTGATTGCCATGCTTACCAACAGCTTTATCCCATGCAATGGAAGGTTTCCCACTTTAATTGCGATTATTTCTATGTTTTTTGTAGGGGGAGTAGGGGGAAAAAGTGGGATTTTTGCGGCATTTTTTCTGGCTGGTTTTATTCTGATTGGGATTTTGGCATCCTTTGTTGTGTCCGGGATTTTGTCGGCTACCCTGTTAAAGGGAATGCCCTCGTCTTTTACGCTGGAACTTCCGCCCTATCGCAGACCACAGATTGGAAAAGTGATTGTTCGCAGTATGCTCGACCGCACCTTGTTTGTGCTTATGCGGGCCGTGGTGGTGGCAGCACCAGCTGGACTTATCATCTGGATTCTGGCTCATATTTTAGTGGGGGATGGAAACCTTTTGACCTTTGCAGCCGGAATTTTAGATCCGGCAGGAAGGATGCTGGGAATGGATGGTGTTATTTTGCTGGCTTTTCTTCTGGGATTTCCGGCAAACGAGATTGTGATGCCCCTGATGCTCATGATCTATTTATCAACGGGAACTTTAAATGAGATTGGTAATTTAACAGAATTTCATGAAATTTTACTTTCCCATGGCTGGACAATAAAGACAGCGGTGTGTACAATGTTATTTTCGCTGATGCATTTTCCCTGTTCCACAACCTGTCTTACGATACGACGGGAGTCGGGCGAAAACAAATGGATGGTGGCAGGTTTTTTAATACCACTGATTACAGGTGTGTCAGTATGTTTTATTGTCAATACAATATGGAGTTTTATTCTTTAGATAGGAGAAAATAATGAGATACTATTTTGCCCCGATGGAGGGAATTACAGGACATTTATATCGAAAAGCACACAGAGATATTTTTGGAGCGGCAGATAAATATTTTACTCCTTTTTTGGTTCCTCACACATCGAGGAATTTTAATAGTCGGGAAAAAAATGATATTTTGCCGGAACATAATGAAGGAAGTTATCTGGTACCCCAGATCCTTACGAATCGGGCTGAAGATTTTATTCGGCTTTCCAAAGCACTTTCGGAGTATGGCTATGAGGAAGTTAATTTAAATCTGGGATGTCCCTCTAAGACTGTGGTTTCAAAAGGAAAAGGAGCCGGATTTTTGGCAGACCCTGAGGCTGTTGATCATTTTCTGGAAGAAGTATTTTCTGCTTTATCCATAAAAGTGTCAGTAAAGACCAGAATTGGAGTGGAAGATGCAAAAGAGTTTCCAAAGCTTTTGGAAATTTATAATAAATATCCGTTGGAAGAGTTGATTATTCATCCCAGACTTCAGACGGATTATTATAAAAATCACCCGAACCTGGAAGTATTTGCACAGAGTGTGGTTGACAGCAAAAATCCAGTCTGTTATAACGGAGATTTATTTACAAAAACAGATTATGAAAGCTTTCGAGAACGGTTTCCACAGACGGAACGGGTCATGTTTGGAAGAGGGCTGATCACAAATCCGGCACTGATTCGTACTCTTCGCGAGGGGAAACCCCTTTTCAAAGAAGAACTGATGCAGTTTCATGACCGGATTTTAAGCGATTATGAAGCAATGAAAATTGGAGATCGAAATGTTCTTTTTAAGATGAAAGAACTTTGGTTTTACATGATTACTCTTTTTTCAGATTATAAAAAGGCTCACAAGCGTATAAAAAAAGCACAGAACCTGTCCGTATACCGCGAGGCAGTGGAAAGGCTCTGTGCAGAGTGTGAACTTAGATAAACAATCGACCAATTCAAATGAAATGCATGCATCATGAAAGAAAAGGTCGAAATCTGGAAATTGAAGTCTAGAAATT
>JAUNBT010000040.1:7986-18087 GCA_030526985.1 Lachnospiraceae bacterium
TAAGCAATGTAGATCCGCTCTGGTTTGATGGAAAGATCTTCACTGATAATCTGTGTTACTTTGGCCGTCACCTGGTCATAAACTTCGGCAGTTGTCGTGCCGTAAATCTTAACTTCTACCATAGCACAAGGTTCTAAAGTATCCCCTGAAAAATATAAGGGACAGCTGTCCTCAAATCCGACCATGAGCCATTGCTCACTCTTTCCGGGAATCAGGGAAATCGCTTCCCCCAAAGCTTTCTTTACATTCTCTTTCTGTTTTCTGGACAATGAAATATTTGTCTTAGTGTTAATAAATGGCATGTCTATATCCTCCTTAAACAAAAAATGGTGAACCCCACCAACTTTTTCTCTTTCCTTTCATTATACTATGAGAAAAAGAGAAGTCAACGGGGCTTTCGAAAGGATTTTTGTATTTTTTTGTCCAGTTTTATTTTTGGCTCTGAACAGTTACTGATTTTTTAATAATTCAGATAAAATGTTCATCAAGTCGATATTTTCCTTGGTGGGGCTGCTGTCTTGAGAGGGTCCCTGTTTGCTGTTTACCATGTTGTTGATAAAAGAAGAAAGTTCCGGATTTTTCTGGATGAGCTCCATATAAGATTGATAGGTACGAATCAGATTCAGCATATTTAAAAGAGAATCAATCTGAGGACTGGCATCTTTTCCACCAGCTGCCTTCATGGCTTTTAGCATAGCTTCCGGATTGGGACGGCTCTCTTCGAATCCACAGGCACTGAGCACGTCTTCATTGTCAAAATCAGTAAGAATCCGGTTCATTTCCAGAATTTTAATATAAAGTGCCAATGGTTTTCTGAGGTCTTCCCCTACATAAGGAAGGGCTGAATTTAACATAGCTACGTCGGGACGTTTTAGAAAACGGTCAAAGGGATTAAAAGAATCTGTTGAAAATTCATCCATAGCTTTATCACCTGTTTCCTTTCGTTCATATATTATAATATGAAAGGAGTGGAAAAATATGAATGAAAATCTAATAGAAGAGGAAAACACGGTCTATGAGATAGATCCAGATTGCCAGATTGTAAGTCTGTCTGCAAAAAATCCGATTCCAAAATACCAGTGTCTAAAAGAAATAGAGAGGAAAAAGGAAGATAAAAAGTTAGAAAAATGCAAAAACAGTGCTGTGTCTGTTTTTTTACTTTGTATTTTGTTCTGGGCAAAAGGAAGGTGAAGCTAAAAAAAACCAAATCCCGCAGGAATGATCACTGCGGGATAGATGAAACATTTAAAATAGACTTTCAAAATCCTCATAAAAGCCGGGATAGGATACCTTCACACATTCGCTGTCAATAATGTCTGTCTCCCCTGAAGCGTTCATTCCGGCAATGGTAAATGTCATGGCAATCCGATGGTCGTATTTGCAATGAATGGAAGTGCCGGTGAGAGGATAGCCGCCTTCAATGATCATGCCGTCGTCTGTAGGAGTGACTTTTGCACCCATGGCATTTAAGTTATTTGCCATAAGGTCGATTCGATTCGATTCTTTTACCTTTAATTCCTGAGCGTCCCGGATTATTGTTGTTCCCTGAGCAAAGCATGCGATCAGCGCAATGACAGGAAGCTCATCAATTAAAGTAGGAATAATCTCACCTTCGATGACGGTGGATTTTAAATCGCTGGTCCGGACAAGCAGGTCCGCAGTAGGCTCTCCCGAATCTTTGTTGATGGATAAATAAGTGATGTCAGCCCCCATTGCCTCGCAGACTTTTAAAATTCCTGCCCGGGTCGGATTGATGCCGACATTTTTAATTAAAATCTCTGAATTTGGCGTAATCAGCCCGGCAGCAATAAAATAGGCAGCGGAAGAAATATCACCGGGAACGATAATATCCTGAGCAATGAGATCAGCGGGAGGATGAATCGTGGCAGTTTTATCCTGGCAGTCAATAGAAACACCAAAAGACTGCAGCATAAGCTCTGTATGGTTTCGCGATACAAAAGGTTCGGTCACACTTGTAATACCATCGGCATAAAGGCCTGCCAGTAAAACAGCGGACTTTACCTGAGCGGAGGCAACCGGAGACTGGTAATGGATTGCTTTTAGTTTTTTTCCAGTAATTTTTAAAGGAGCGCAGCCGTTATCTTTTAAACTGACCAGATCGGCCCCCATCATGGAAAGGGGCGTAATAATCCGTTTCATTGGCCGGGAATTTCAAGAAACATCTCCGGATAAGGTCGTTGTAAAATACTGCCCTGCCAGGATTCCGGACATGAGTCGGGTCGTCGTTCCACTGTTTCCGACATCTAAAATATCTGCGGGAGCATGAAGTCCGTGAAGTCCCTTACCGGAAACGAAAATAGTATCGTCTTTTTCTTCAATTGAAATGCCCATCTGCCGGAAACAGCCAATTGTGGAAAGGCAGTCTGCTCCTTTTAAGAATCCACGGATGGAAGTAGTGCCCTGAGCAAGAGAGCCAAACATAACGGCCCTGTGGCTGATTGATTTATCTCCGGGAACTGTGATCTCGCCCCGTAAGCCTTTTTTTCTTGTAAATATCATATCATTGTTTCTCCTTTTTTGATTCTTTTCTTAATGACGGATGTGTACATCATAATTGCGGTCTTTTAAAATTTTATAAGCTTTTTTTGCAGATTCATCATCGTAAAGTACGATTTTAAAAACACCTTCCTCATACTCTCTGTTATGAATGATACCGACATTTTTAATGCTGATATTGTGAAGGGCAAGGAAAGTTGTAGTGGCAGCTAAAGTACCTGGCTCATCCGGGATATCTACGAACAGTTCGTAAGTCTTTTGCATCAGTCCAACTGCATTATCTGGTACTAAAGCCCGGTATTCTCCCGCCTCTTTAAAATAATCGTAGACAAAATGTCCGTCTTTTTTTCCTAAAGCATCCACGATTTTTTGAAGATCTGTTATCATGGAAATGAGAAGGGAACGGATATTATCTACATTTTCCATGCTGATCTGCTCCCATACAGTGGGAGAGGAGGATGCAATTCTTGTAATATCTTTAAAACCACCGGCAGCAAGCTGTTTTAACATTCCGGAGGAATCATCCATGTTTTTGACTAGATGGACCAGCTCAGCAGCAACAATATGTGGAACATGACTGATGGAAGCTGTGATAGAGTCATGTCGGTCAGGATCTAATAGAATTGTCATGGCGCCGAGCTCTTCAATAAACTGGCTGAATTCGGTGACTTTTTCTTCTGCCATTTTTTTTGTTGGTGTAATAAAATAGTATGCATTTTCAATTAAACGGTCTGTGCAGTGGGAATATCCGGCTTTTTCCGAACCGACCATCGGATGTCCGCCGATAAAAACTTCTTCCATAGCAAGCTCTCTGACTGCTTTGTGGATTGGCCCTTTGACACTGCCTACATCAGTTAAAATGCAGCCAGGTTTTAAAATCGGTTTTAAGTCTTTTAGATACTCTAAATTATAGCTTACAGGAGCACATAAAAAAATGTAGTTGCAGGAAGAAAATGCGCCATCTTCCAAGTAAGCTTTTTCATCTAAAATATGTTCTGTAAGGGCTGATTCTAATGCTTCCTGATCCGTATCATAGCCGATAATCCGGTAATTTGGATAGACCCTCCGGATTGCCTTTGCAATAGAACCGCCGATTAGACCAAGGCCAATAAAGCCAACTGTAAAATTATCTTTTATTTCCATAAAAATTACTCTCTTTTCTATTTGGATAGAGTTCCATTTTGGACACTCGTCCTTTCTATTCTACACCAAAGGAGTCGATGCTGTCAAAACTTTTTTGCGTTGAAGTGAAAAAGTGAAAAACGACTTAAATTTTCCTATATTTTAAAGATTATTTTGAGCAATTTGCTAAAAACTCTTGTAAAAACATAGATTTTTTAGTAGAATATATATAAGGTTGTTTCCAATGGAAAACTTACTTTTTCGGAAAACTGTTTTCCCTTTCGGACAACAAATAAAACGGGATTAGGAGGAACTATAGAATGAACGTGTATACTTCAGACAAGATTAGAAACGTGGTGCTATTGGGACATGGAGGCTGCGGTAAGACAGCATTAGTTGAGAGTATGGCATATACAGTTGGCATGATCAACCGTTTGCGTACTGTTGCAGAGGGCGGAACAATCAGTGATTATGATAAAGAAGAGGTTAAGAGACAGTTTTCAATTCAGGCTTCTACGATACCGATTGAATATGATGGTGTAAAGATTAATATTATTGATACTCCTGGTTTCTTTGATTTTTCCGGTGAGGTATATGAAGCACTCAGTGTAGCAGATGCTGCAGTCATCGTTATCTCCGGTAAATCAGGAGTGGAAGTGGGAACCGTAAGAGCTTTTGAATTCTGTAAAAAATATAATATTCCATGCATGGCATTTATTACGAATGTAGACGATGAGCATGTGAATTGTATGGCGATTGTGGATGAATTGAAAGAGAGATTCGGTAAGATTGTTGCACCATTTCATCTGCCGCTTCGTAAAGATGGACAGTTCATCGGTTTCGTTAATGTAGTTAAGATGGAAGGAAGAAAGTATTTATCTGATGGTACTTATGAGGAATATGAGATTCCGGATGGAACAGAGGATGAGTTAGATGCCTGCCGAGAAGAACTTTTAGAAGCGGTTGCTGAGACAAGCGAAGAGCTCATGGATAAGTTTTTTGAGGGAGAGGCATTTACGCAGGAAGAGGTTTCTGAAGCCTTAAGATCCAGCGTACATGACCGTTCCGTTATTCCAGTATTAATTGGAGCGCCTGTCAACAGCTATGGTGCACAGGCTCTTTTAATTGCAATCAATAAGTATTTCCCATCTCCACTTGAGAGAATTGGTGTTCAGTTCAAGGGTGAGAATGTGAAGTTAAAAGAAGTTCATACCGCTTCCTTTGACGACAAGCGTCCAGTCAGTGCTTATATTTTCAAGACAATTGCAGACCCATTTGTTGGAAGATTTTCTTTGGTGAAAGTATGTAACGGTGTGTTAAAGAGTGATTCTGTTCTCTATAACGCAGAAAAAGGCATGGAGGAGAAGATTGGCAAGCTTTATATCTTAAAAGGCAAAGATCAGATTGAGGTAAGTGAGCTGCATTCTGGTGATATCGGAGCGATTTCCAAGCTTACGGTTTCTAAGACAGGAGATACCCTTTCTACCAAGGTTGTCCCGGTTATTTATGAGAAAGCACCAATGCCAGAGCCTTACACCTTTATGCGTTATGTGACAAAGGCAAAAGGAGACGAAGACAAAGTATCCGCTGCTCTTAAGAAATTAATGGATGAAGATTTGACGTTAAAAGAAGTGAATGACAAGGCAAATCGTCAGATGCTTCTCTATGGTTTAGGCGAACAGCACTTAGATGTTGTAAAGAGCAAGTTGGCAGACCGTTACAAAGTAGAGATTGATTTGGTGAAACCAAAAGTTGCATATAAAGAGACAATCCGTGGAACTGTAAGGGTACAGGGCAAGCATAAGAAACAGTCTGGCGGACATGGACAATATGGTGATGTTCAGATGGAATTTGCTCCGTCCGGCGATTTAGAGACACCTTATATTTTTGAAGAGACCGTATTTGGTGGAGCTGTTCCAAAGAACTACTTCCCAGCTGTTGAAAAAGGTGTTGCTGAAAGCTGTCTTAAGGGACCTTTGGCCGGATATCCGGTTGTCGGTGTAAAAGCTACTCTGTTAGACGGCTCCTATCATCCGGTAGACTCTTCCGAGATGGCATTTAAGATGGCTGCAATTTTAGCATTTAAGAAGGGCATTTTAGATGCAAAACCAGTTTTATTAGAGCCAATTGTATCTCTGAAAGTGACGGTACTTGACCAGAATACAGGAGATATTATGGGTGACCTGAATAAACGTCGCGGTCGTGTCCTTGGAATGACTCCAATCGATGATGGAAAACAGGTAATCGAAGCAGATATTCCATTAGCAAGCTTATTAGGATATGCAACAGATCTTCGTTCTATGACAGGCGGTTCTGGTGAATTCTCCTACGAATTTAACCGGTACGAAGTGTGTCCTCCAGATGTACAACAAAAGATTTTAGACGAGGCAGCCAAAGAGGAAGAGTAGAGTATGGAGAAATGGAGCGATACCACAATGATAAATAAAGCGATTGATTTTGCTGTGAAGGCCCATGCAGGCCAGTTTCGCAAAGGAACACACATACCGTTTATTCTTCATCCGATGGAAGTGGGAGTCATTGTTTCCAAGATGACATCAGATGAGGAGATTATCAGTGCAGCTTTTTTGCACGACACTGTGGAGGATTGTCCCTTAGTTACAATTGAACAAATCCGAGAAACTTTTGGTGAACGAATTGCTGCTATGGTGGCAGATGAAAGTGAAGATAAATCGAAGACCTGGATTGAAAGAAAGAGCCATACAATTGCTCATTTAAAAGAGACAGCTTCACCTGAAGTGAGATATATTGCCTTAGGTGATAAACTGGCCAATATCCGGTCGCTCGTAAAAGACTACCGTGAAGTGGGAGATAAACTCTGGGAACGTTTCAACATGAAAGATAAAAAGATGCAGGGCTGGTATTATCGCTCAATTATTGAAAGCCTGAGCTCTATGAAAGAATTTCGTGAGTATCAGGAATACGTGGAATTAGTCCATTCTCTGTTTGGATAAAAATTTTGAATCAAAATAAAGAACCGGATTTTTATGAAAATCATAATCAATCCGGTTCTTTTCTTCTGCCATGTCTTATTATAAGAGAATAGACCAGGCAAAAGGAATCTATATAAAATTTAAGTGGAAGCAACTAGTATTTATAAAATCCGTCGTATAGAAGCAATTTTTCGATATTTTGCATTGGTTGAAATTTTTATTCCTGTTTTTACGGAGCTTGCATGTATAATCTTATTGTTTCCCATATAAAGTGCCACATGGCCATAATAGCAGATTAAATCCCCCGCTTTTGCCTTACTGAGACTGGAAACCTTAGAACCGGCACTTCGCTGTGAAGAGGAAGTTCTAGGAATACTATACCCAAAATGTTTATAAATACTCTGGGTAAATCCGGAACAATCTGTCCCTTTTGTAAGACTGGTGCCTCCATAGCGATACGGATTTCCCAGAAACTTCTTTGCATAAGAAACAACCTGTGACCCTGTCGTTTTCTTGACTTTCGTAAAACTTACATATTTTGCATAGACATACCCAGTCTTGCTTCCAGATGTCACTTTGTACCATTTTCCTTTCGTAGAAACAACAGTCATGGTGTCACCTTTATCAAATTTCTTTAACACCTTTGAAGAAGAGGAAGCCTTCTTTCTCATATTGAGATCAGAAGTAGTAGCATATCCTGTTTTCGTTGCTGCATAAGTTTTCGAAGCTGGCGTTTGGCCGATGCAAAGACCTGCCAATAAAAATAATAAAAAAATCAGAATTAAGTTTCGTTTATAAATCATATGTATCATGATATCCCTCCTTTGATGTTAATAGAATACTACAAAAATGTGTCCAAAATGTGAAATAGTTAATAGAATTGCAATATTCTTAAATCGTGTGTAATAAAAGAGGGCGCTCGTTTAAAAATACATGTTAAAAAGGGTATCATGTTTGTAAAAAACATTCTATTAAAAAAACATCCTGCGTAAGAACAGAATGTTTTTATTGGCTTATATGAAAATAAATAGAAACTTATTTTTTCTCCGGAACAATTTCAATCCAATAGCCATCCGGATCATTAATAAAATAAATCCCCATCTTGGGATTCTCAAAACAAATGCAGCCCATCTCCTGATGTTTTTTATAAAATCCTTCGTAATCATCCGTTACAAAAGCTAAATGAAACTCCTCATCTCCTAAATTATAGGGCTCTTTTCGTTCCGCCATCCAGGTAAGTTCCAATGAAAAATCACAGACATCATCTTTCAAATAAACAATCCGATAACTTCCATCCGCCGCATTCTTCTCTCTGCTCACATGAAGACCAATTGCTTCTTCATAGAATTGAATACTCTTCTCTAAATCCAAAACATTAAAATTAAAATGATTAAAGCTTATCATCGTGAATCTCCTTTTCTAAAAATATTGTTTTACTTA
Organism: Lachnospiraceae bacterium; assembly: GCA_030526985.1. Lineage (GTDB taxonomy): Bacteria > Bacillota > Clostridia > Lachnospirales > Lachnospiraceae > SIG292. Next base: position 16,017 of record JAUNBT010000040.1, read on the forward strand.
GATTATAGCAAATGAATGGATATAAAGGAAGTTGTAAAAAGTGAAATTTAGTTATTTTGAGTAGCGGTTAGAGGCTGATTCCTGATTGGGGTGTTTTAGCCCATATCATTTTATTTGTCAAGGATGCTTCGCACCGCTGCGCGGCTATGTCCTTGACAAATAAAATGATATGGACTTTTTTGTAAACAAGCAGGAATAAGCCTTTTCTTCGCATTTTATGCGCAACTTTCACATGTATTTGGGGCATATTAGTGAATGGAGAAGTTGTTGGAACAGAAGGAGTGGCAGTTTTTGATGATAAAAATAAGTAGCATTAGCAGTAAAGACGGAGGAAGATAATTTCATATGGGCAAATAGATTTTTCTCCCATTATTTCGCCTCTGATATGGAAATTTTTACCACAAATTTATGAAATTTCGTGGATTATATAGATAAATATTTCTAATAGAGAATATTTCTAGCCCTTATTGCCCACAATTATAGGTTTTTGTGGGCAAAATCAAGTGCTTTTATCTCCCCTTAGAAAAATGAATTTTTCAACAAAAGTAACCTGAATTCTGATGCATAATCACCAATAAACCCCATCACCAAAAAACCAATCATCAATAATCTACACCCCCTCGATATCCGGATGTCCCAAGAGACGTAGATGGGCGTGCCCAACAGGGGGGAGTTAGAGGGGGGACATGCGGGCTTCGCCTAACTCAGAGCTTGTCCCCCCTCTATTTCCTAACTCAGAGCTTCCCTACCCTCTTTTTCCTCTTTACTTTTCCCCAAACCTCCCGTATAATAAAACCAATATTGCAATAATGAAAGGAGAACTCATGAAAAAAATAAAACGAAACAAAAAAAGTCTGCTAGCACTCTTTTTGGTTCTCTGCTTTATCGTGACATCTTTTGTCCTCCCACCAAAGCAGACCGAGGCAGCCGGTTCTTACTGGATTAAAGTAAACCGAAAGAGAAACACGGTAACCGTTTATCAGTACAAGAATGGAAAATACAAAGCAATAAAAGCGATGGTATGTTCCGTAGGAAAAAATGGTGCAACACCAAAAGGAAACTATAACACACAGAATAAATACCGCTGGCATACGCTGATGGGAAATGTATATGGACAGTATTGTACCCGTATTTATAAAGGATACTTATTCCACTCGGTATGGTACTATAGTCAGAGTAAAAGCTCCCAGTCAACAAAGCAGTACAATAAACTGGGACAGGCAGCTTCTCATGGATGTGTCCGTCTGACGGTAGCAGATTCAAAATGGATTTATGACAATTGTCCGTTGGGAACTAAGGTAACCATTTACGACAGCAATACATCCGGTCCTCTTGGAAAGCCATCCGCAATCAAAGTATCTACAAGTAGTAAAAAAGGATGGGATCCGACAGATCCAGATCCGGACAATCCTTATATTAAGAGAAAACCAACGATTAAGATTTCCAGTAAAAAGGCAACAAGAGTAGCTTTATACAGTGATACATATAATACAAAATCCGGAGTGTCTGCGACAAGTTATAATGGAAAGAACATTACTTCCAGAATTAAAGTGAGCGGAACTGTGAATACGAAAAAACCGGGTACTTATACATTGACTTACTCTGTTCAGGATACAAAAGGTTATTATGCAAGCCGTACCTTGAAGGTAACGGTAGTAAAACCATCCAAACCAGTCTTTGTTGGAGTGGCTTCTAAGGTTACTTTAAATCTTGGAGATACGACTACTTACAAGTATATGTTAAAAGGTATTCGGGCTATTGACCGGGATGGAACGAACATTACGAAGAGTATGAAACTTACCTGTTCGGATTCTAGTGTATTTATTGCAAAGAATGGGAAAACAATCTTTAAGAATCCGGGTACATATAAATTGACTTATTCCGTCACAGGTTCGAAAGCGAACGGATCGAAGAAAGCAACAGCGACAACTACAGTTACCGTAGTGGACAATAGTACACCATCCATTGTGGTTAATAATTCAGCACAGACGATTGATTTAAATACAGCTTATGGAGATGCCCAGATTCGTGCAGGTGTCAGTGCTTCTACTGTAAAAGGAACCAATCTTAC